>JAAXHR010000195.1 GCA_012270805.1 Dehalococcoidia bacterium | reverse complement strand
GTCCGCGCCTGCTCGAACGGGACGATTATCATGTCGTCCCTGATAGCAAATTTTTCTCTCAAGCTCAGACCGTGAAACAGCACCACATCGTATCCGACATCTAGGTCGCCCGGCACATCTTCCCCGGCCGCATCGAGAAACGCATTCAACTCGGTCGCTGCCGCCCGGAAACCGTCGCCGGGTAGCTCATCGGCACGCGCCATCAGTCCCCCGATCAGATCTGTCAAGGAGGTCAAGTTGCCGCTGCCGAGGATCTGTATCCAGAAATCGTCTTTGCCGATGATCCGACTCATAATCCGCGCTAGCGTGGGATGCGAACGCAGAATGTGTCGCACGGGGTCCAGCACCACGCACAAAGCCGTGTAATACTTATCTTCGCCAAAGGCATGGCTGTGGCGCGCCCTAGCATAGAGGACACGCAGATCGTCCAGGGGGAAGGCCGGCAGATTGCCGTCTCGCCTCCCTGACTCGAAATGCACACGCGGATTATGCTCGCGATACTCGTGCAGGTAGGGCTCTTGCGCTTTGGCCAGACTGGGGAGCGCCTGGGCAAGGCGGTCAATCCACTCGTCGGTCGAGAATTCTCCAGCCGTCATGCGCGCGTATGAATAACGTCGTCGAGAATCATCGTAATGTTTAATCCGCCGCCTACCGCGTCTCCAAACCGGCTAAGACTTCGCGGAAGCTGTTGAGACCTGCCTCTAGGTTCTCGATGATCTCTTCGGCGAGTTCGTCGGGTTCGGGCAAGTTGTCCAAGTCCGTTAGGCTTTCGTCCTTGAGCCAGAAGATGTCGAGACTGGTTTTGTCGCGGGCGCTGATTTCTTCGTAGCTGTAGCTGCGCCAACGGCCTTCTGGTGCGTCGTTTCCGTCCCAAGTCGCCTTGCGCTGGTGTCGGTTCTGCGGGTTATAGCAATTGATGAAGTCCGACAGATTCTCGAAGCGCATCGGGTTCTTCTTCAGAGTGTGGTGAATATTGGTGCGGTAGTCGTAGTACCAGACCTGCTTGGTCCAAGGATCTGGGCTAGCTTCGTGGTTGTCGAAGAAGATCAC
>JAAXHR010000389.1 GCA_012270805.1 Dehalococcoidia bacterium | reverse complement strand
ATGAACAGGCGCCGGTCGTGATAGGCGAATGACACGTATATCTGGCGCCCGTCGGGACCGATAACGTTGATTTCGTAGGCAGCGATGTCTTCGTACTCGCCGGCCTGGTCATACACGACTTCGCCCAGTTGGCGATAGGGCTCCGCCGCATGATCGAACTCGCCCGCCATGTCGGCGAGATCGGATGGAAATTGCACGACGAGAACGCGAAAGCGGCCCGCATCCTGTTCGGAGGAAAACGCGCGCGCGGCGTGAGTCGAGCCGTCTGCGCTCGTATACACCGCATCCTGTTCGGCGGGTTCGGCCGGGAAATTCACCCGGAACCGGTATTCGGGATTGATGTAGTCGCTCCATTGCTGCCCAAGGGCCGGCAAAGAAGCGAGAACTACGGCAACGGCGGTGATTCCAGGGGCGACGCGCATGTCCGTACTCGGTCGGTTGTTCTTTGCGGCAGGTTAACACAGGGACAATGTGGCGTCCTTCAAGGCGCTGTCGGGTGCGACTGTAACCCGGCTGCGAATGCTTTCAGTTGCCATTGACAGGTATTCGATCAAGGCGTAAGGTCGGCACTATAGCCGACACCCGCTCACGTAGACCAATCGAAACAACCAGTTACAGGACATATGGTCCGAAGGACCTTAAAATCAGTCTATATCGCCGGTCGAGTTGCGGAAGTTGGGCTAGCGGTAACTAGCAGAATCGTAATCGACATAAATCAATTTAGGAGATGCTCGTTGGACTCGTGTCATGTACATCAATGATAGGCGCGTTGGTATTAGTGGGAGCAAGAAGAGCTACTTTCCTAACTGTGTGACTGTGCGAGGTCGCTGGTTTCTATACGCTCGCACCACAACCTATATACGTTGCGCTGACTGGCGGACTTATTAAGAGAAGCAGTATCATAGGACGTACTTGCGTTTCGATAATTGGGCATTAATATCGGATCCAATAGCTGGATACGTTTGGCAAATAAATGTGCCCGCTGGCGTCGCACTGCAAAGTCAGAGCGGCGCAAGTAGTGGATCCAATGCTGATTTGATCGAATTTGGAGATTTGGGTTCATCCGATCCATCCATTCAAGTCAACATTCCTGCGTTTGCCGAGCAGGCCCCCTCTTCGGAAGACTTGGGTACGCGTACTCAAGGTGACGTGCAAAGCACGGGAACTCGCTGGATCCAGACTATTCCGGCAGGTGTTCTCGGAAACAACAATCCTATTCTAGTCGAAGGTGATATGTGGGTGTCGAATGACTTCGGATTCAAACTTGTCGTTGAAACGATTACGAGAGACCCCTTGAGCGGCACTCACACGGTTAAACTGAGCAACATTGCGAGCACTACTTTTGAGTCAGGTTATTTCCGCCCGGACGAGAGGTACACTATCCAGAATGCGCAGTGATGTAGTGCATGCACCTGCTGGAATTGCGTAAGCTAGGAAGCGAGTGTAACAGCTAACATCCGCACCTTTTCGAGACTAATGAATGCGTCGTAGTTGCGTTTATTCAGCCGCAGTACTTCTTGGACTTCTGAGTTTTGCTGTGACGGATGCCGCATTGTGTCAGACGGGCGTCGAGTTTTCCGATCCGTTGGCTTCTGGTGGATTCGGGCCTCGCATGATTACCGTTGACGCTGGCACGTTTCGGATGGGGTGTACGTCTGGATTTCGCTGTGAGAACAATACGCCCGTTCGAGACGTTATTATTGAACGTGCGTTTGCTATGTCGGTGTTCGAGGTCACATTGGGCGACTTTCGTGCATTCGTGGAGCGCACAAGGTATCGGCCCGAATCCGACAGCGTTAGAGCTAACCTGCGGAATCGAACTGGATGTTGGGGCTTCACACTAGCTCAGTTTCGAGGGCTAGAACGCAATCCAGGCGTAAGGCCCCGAACATGGTTACAACCCGGATTTCCTCAATCTGATAATCACCCTGTTGTTTGTATCACGTGGCATGATGCATCGGAGTATGTTCGGTGGCTCGAGTCGGAAACAGGTCGCCCCTACAGGTTGCCAAGTGAGGCAGAGTGGGAATACGCGGCTAGAGCGAACGTTCCCGAAGAGAATTTAGATCTTTCGTCGTTCTGCAATTTGAGAGATCCTGATGATGCACGCCGGTGTTTCGGCGATCCTTACACTGAAGTCGTCGGACAGAGTGGACCGAATGAGTTCGGTATATACGACATGAATAGGAACGCTTTCGAGTGGGTTGAGGACTGTTGGAATACCTCGCTGGAAGGTGCGCCCGTTGATGGATCTGCGTGGATTTACGAGAATTGCGAAACAAGAGTCTTTCGCGCCGGAGGTTGGGGAGTCAAATCGGTTCAACACGAATTTCGTGACTCCTATAGAAGTATTGCTTGGACTACCAATCAAATGGGATTTCGTGTCGCTCAATCGATGATGGAATAGCTGGTCGAGCGTGGACCTCTATCCTTGGCGCTAAAAAATAGCCTAGGTGTCCTCCCAAATTCTCAAGTCCTGCAGAGCAGTTAGTTTCTTTCCGGAAACTCCCTGCTGTTGAACGAAGCGCTCAGGTTAACCCAGTGCCACGCCCGGATGCCGGTCGCCACGGCACCGTGATATCCACCGCCTGCCCACCGTCCACAACACCGCAGGACCCACTGCAACATCGGTCTGCAAAGAAAACAGGAACGAAACCACCCACCGAACCCGACCGGATTATTCCAGGGAATATCCACTACGGAACAATGCGAGAAACAACCGCCAACCGTTGCCGAAATAATCTGCGAACCAACAACAATCACCGAAGCGGCCCATGAAACCCAAAGGGTTCATGACCGGCGCGTTGCTGGCTCTATCCCTCGTTCTTTTGGGAAAGGGTCAGGCACATCACTCGCCGAATACATTCCAACAGACCCCCATCGTCCTGGAAGGCGAACTTGTGGGAATCAACTGGCGGAATCCCCACGTCACCTTCCAGTTGCGGGTCGCGGACGATGCCGGGGAGGAAGCCGTTTGGCGGATGGAGGCGCACTCGGTTTTCAATCTTCGGCGAGGGGGCGTCACCCGGGATCTGATACCGGTTGGCGCGCACGTCCGGGTCGTCGGCCGCCGGTCGAACATCGCCGATCACCGGATGATCGTGGACAGGATGCGGTTGCCCCACGGGCGCGAGTTGACGCTCTGGGCGGGTCTGTTTTCGACATTTGACGATGCGCCGAGACTTCAGGACGCGGCGTCTGAGAACCTCGGCATTTTCAGGGTCTGGACCGTGGCCCAGGAAGATGTGGCGCGCGCGGTCACCCAGACCAACGAGTTGCCGCTGACCGAGCAGGCCATCGCGGCCCGGGCTTCGTGGGACAACCTGGATAACTACGCGGTCCGTTGCGAGGCTCCGGGCATGCCCACCATGATGCTCACGCAGAATCCGCTGGAATTCGTGGATGAAGGCCCGGTCATCCGGATACGTACGGAATGGTTCGACCTCGTTCGCACGGTTCATATGGACCGGGACGACGTCCCCGCCGATGCGGCATATTCCCACCTGGGATATTCCATCGGTCGCTGGGACGGCGACGACCTTGTCGTTGAGACCACGCGGATCGACTGGCCATGGCTCGACAACCGGGGGACGCCGCTGAGCGACGCGATGAGGGTCGTGGAACGATTCACGCTCAGCGACGATCAAAGCCGCCTGGCGTTTCGGATCGAGATCATCGACCCGGAAACGTTTACCGAGCCTGTAATACTGTCAGGACACTGGCTCGCGCTTGGT
>JAAXHR010000169.1 GCA_012270805.1 Dehalococcoidia bacterium | reverse complement strand
TAATGGGTGGTGGGCACTACGTCTATCTGACGCACGGTGAAGACATCCAAAAGGCCACTGTCGACGAGTTGGCCGAAGGCATCACCCGCGACGTGCAACACGGAGTGGGTGACACTGGAATAAAAACCGGCATAATCGGCGAGATTGGTAACTCCTGGCCATGGGAAGATACTGAAAAGAAGACGCTCGAAGCCGCGGTCATGGCGCAACGCGCTACCGGTGCTCCCCTGCTCATCCATCCCGGTCGCGACAACTACGCTCCGATCCAGCTTCTTGAAGCGGTAGACCGTTGGGGCGGTGATCTATCTCACACCGTCATGGGTCACATCGAACGAACGATCTTCGACCAAGGCGTTCTCGACGAAGTCGCGGCGACCGGCGCATACATGAACTGGGACCTTTGGGGGCACGAATCTACCTATTACCCCATGAACCCGCAAACTTACATGGCCTCGGATCAGCATCGCCTCGAACAAGTCGAGCATGTGATCGCGAACGGACACGCGAGGCAGGTTCTTCATGCTCACGACATCTGCTCCAAGCACCGCATCAAGAAGTACGGCGGTCATGGCTGGGACCACATCGTGGGAAGAGTTGTCCCTCGTATGCGGGCGCGAGGCACATCCCAAGCCGACATCGACACCATGCTGATCGACAACCCGACGAGGATGCTGACCTTTACTGAACCGCTAGTCTGAAACGCCACTGGCTAAACGGTTCGTCGAACGAAGGCTCTCGATCCAATAGGTGTATCGCTGGCTACGGGATAGAATCAGAGTGGTCACATCCCGCGCCCCCGTAGCTCAACGGATAGAGCGAGAGACTTCTAATCTCTAGGTTGCGCGTTCGAATCGCGCCGGGGGTGCCATCTTCAGCTGACGATCTCCCATATGGCCCAAAATCCGATGCTTCCTGACGCAGGCGGAGCGATTATTGAATCTGCTCGCAGAGTCGGCATAGCAGTCGACTCCTGTTCACTTTTGCCTGCGGATTTTATTGCGCGTCACGACATAGCGGTCGCGCAGATGCGACTCAACATCGCGGAAGACGAGTTCGTAGATTCGCCCGATCTGAACTACATCAAGATCTATCGGTGCGTCGCGAGCGATCCAACGACCCGCGCATGGGCTTCCGCACCCAAGCCGGATCAGTGGTACGACACGATAGTACGCGCCGCTACCAACTTTGACTCTGTAGTTTGCTTGACGGTTGCCGCGGGGCTAAGTGCATCATACGATTCCGCACGCGTCGCTGCTCAACGATTCACCACTGAAAACCCGAACGTTGATGTGCGGATAATCGACTCTGGAACCATCTCAGGAGCCCTCAAACTCTTGGCTCTCGACATGTCTAGAGCCGCCGATCTAGGCTTG
>JAAXHR010000365.1 GCA_012270805.1 Dehalococcoidia bacterium | reverse complement strand
CATGTGCCATCGCGTTTCGCCGCTTCTACTTTGGCGATTCCGGACGGCATCATCAACCCTGCTTCCGTCAGCTTTGCGACGCGGTCTTTGTTTGATTTCGACCAGTTGGAGCCTTTGCGTCGCGGAGCGAACCAGAGCATAGATCGTTGGTCGTCGAGCGAGTTAGTTCGGCTGTCGATCCATCCGTAGCAGAGCGCCTCTTCGACCGATGCGTCATATCCGACGGACGGACAGGCGCTTATCTTCTTGAAGGTAACCAGCCACACGCCTTCGTCACGCTCGTGGTTTTCTGCGAGCCATGCACGCCATTCTTCTCGGGTCTCGCATTGGACGGAGTTTTCGGGTGCGTCGATTTTGGGCATTAACTTTGCCTCACGCCGTCTGACGTTGGACTGGCTCTTTGAAGGGCCCTCGATTCCCGGGAGTTCGTCGAAGGCTCCTTGTCGGACGATGCGACCGTTTCGGAGGACGTAGATGCGTTCCGCTTTTCGAATTGTAGAACGGGGATACGCGACGAATATATCTGATCGAATTAAAACGAGATAAGGCATCCTCCAGTTTGAGTTCTATGGATTCGGATAAGAACCATTTTTGAACTGCGGTAAGGCCAAGTTCAATCGACCAAAAACGGCCGTCCTTGCACTCATTCGAGCTGTTATCGCGGCCGATTTCGCGTCGGCGCATACAGAACCGCAGGGATCGTGTTTTTTGGTTAGACTAATTGGCGCGTGTTGTTGCGTCGTATGGGCTGGCATTTCGTTCGTATATGGGAGGTGTGCATTGGCAAACTCTGAGACATCCGATCCAATCTTCAATCAAGAGGGAGAAGAACATCCGAACATCTTCAAACGAGTGGAAAATCATATCCAGGGCCGAGTGCTGAAGGGGCTTCTCGAACTGGTTCCATTGCTGGTTACGTTCCTGGTCCTTGTTTATCTAGTCAATGTCACCAACGACTTTTTCAGAGGTTTGCCGTTCATCAAGGATCAACCTTGGGACTTCCCCGGCATTGGCCTCGTGATTTTGGTCATCATTTTCTACCTTGTGGGATTGTTGGCGGTATTTGGTCTTGGACAGGCGATACTCAACGGCGTGCACCGGCTGATGAACTTCATCCCGGTGGTCCGCACACTTTACGGGGTCACGGAACAAGCCATGGCATCCGTAGGATCAAGTGCCAACTTCAGCCGCGTCGTGTTCATA
>JAAXHR010000417.1 GCA_012270805.1 Dehalococcoidia bacterium | reverse complement strand
CGATACGACGGCCTCGGACCCGAATTCGTCGCTGAAATCAAAGCCCTCGAAGGAGACCCTTCAGACAACATTCCCGGCATCCCCAAGATCGGACCCAAAGCCGCTCGCACCGTCCTCAACCGCTTCGGACACTTCAACAACCTATACAAAAACTTAGACCAAGTCGGCGAAATCCCTTCCAAAGAATTACGCGGCTCTAAATCCATCATGAACCGCCTCCTAGACGGCAAAAAGATCGCATACGACGGCCTCAAACTCACTACCATCGTCACCGATGTCCCCATCGAGATCGACTTCGACCACTGCCGCATCGGTGGATACGACCGCGCTGACGTCGTCGCCGCGCTGACCGAGCTCGGTTTCGGCGAAACCATCGTCCGTAGCATCCCAACCGCCGAAGACGCCGAACGCGGAGTATTCCCCCTGCCCATCACTGGGCGACAACAAGGCGATCTCTTCGCCGCCGACTCCGCCGCAACCACCGCCAAAACGGTCACCGCCTCCGACGGAAACCTCGGAAAATACACCGTCGTCACCACCGACGCCGAACTGCAAGACCTCGTGAATCGCCTCGGCACCGCCGAGGGATTCGCGTACGACACCGAGACCAACGGCACGAACACCATGCAGGACGAGATGGTCGGGATGTCCTTCTCAAACTCCGACAGCGAAGGCTACTACATCCCCTTCGGACATCGAGCTGGCGAACAGATCGATCGCACTCGAGTCCTCGAAACTGTCGCCCCCCTCTTCGCCGACGACAAAGTCCCCAAAGCCGCCCACAACGCCAATTTCGACATGATGGTCCTACGCCAGGCCGGCATCGACATCAACAACGCCAGCTTCGACACCATGATTGCTGCCAGCCTCTGCGGTCACAACCGTATCGGGCTTAAAGACCTCGCCCTCGAACTCTACCGCGCCGAGATGACACCCATCACCGACCTCATCGGCACTGGACGCAAGCAAATAACCATGTCTGAAGTCGATATCGACGCCGCCGGACCATACGCCGCCGCAGACGCCGACTTCACTCACCGCCTCTGGCGTCACTTCGAAGGCGAACTCGACGGACACAACGCTCGATCCGTCTTCGAATCCATCGAGATGCCCCTCCTACCAGTCATCGTTGAGATGCAGCGCACCGGTATGGTCGTCGAAATCGATGTCCTCAAAAAGTTCTCCGCCGCCCTAGGCGAAGATATCGCCCAGATCAAGCAAGTCACCAACGTCCTCGTTGGCGGAAGAGACTTCAACATCGCATCTACTCGCCAAATCGGAAGCATACTCATCGATGAGTGGGGTGCACCACCCACTCGCCGCCTCAAAACCGGGTGGTCCATGAATGCCGACTCCCTTGACCGTATGCGCAACACCAAAGGCCTCGACGACCGCATCTACCAGCTCATCGATGCCGTTCTCCGCTACCGCGAACTCTCTAAGCTCAAATCCACCTACGCCGACGCACTCCCGAAGATGGTCAGCCCCAAAACCGGGCGCGTCCACACCACCTTCAACCAAGCCGGATCAGCAACTGGACGCCTAGCTTCCAACGACCCCAACGTACAGAACATCCCCGTCCGCACAGAACTAGGTCGCGAAATCCGCAACGCCTTCTCCACCATGTACGACAACGGGTGGCAGCTTCTCTCCGCCGACTACTCCCAGATCGA
>JAAXHR010000191.1 GCA_012270805.1 Dehalococcoidia bacterium | reverse complement strand
CGTAGGTGCACAACCACCAGAGGTCAGATGTGGACAGTTAAAGCGTTGTTGAGGAAGGCGCTGAAGAATGATTGGTTGTCGCCGACCGTTGGGGCGATCAATACCACGCTCTGGGCGTTATGGTTGGTGTAGGGTCCGATGTCGTTGTCAACCACGGTAGCGTAACCCGGGCTGATCGGTAATCGTTGGTCGGCATCATCGGACTCTGTAGGTCCATCCTCGGATTGATCTTCTTCCTGTGCGCCACCGAATTGGACGCATCCTACGATGTTGCGCTTCTGATTCCATCTTGCGCGCTTATACTGTGCCTGCTCCCGGGTATGAAACGGGCCCACGATGCTGATGGTGGTTTCCTCCGGGAACCCGTAGTTCCGCAGGTCGCGTTTGATGGCATTCGTATTGACGCTGGATAACAAGTCTTTGTGAGATTCGCTGAGTGCCCTGAGGATGACATGAGGTTCTTTCCGGTCATAACACGCGGTATTTTCTTGGGTCTTGATGTCCAGGACCTCATATCCTCCGATACGTTCCGGCGGAGGGGCCGGATTGTCGTTAGCACTGTGAACTTTGCCGGTCATGAGCCCATCGAGCGCCAGGACCAACCCGATGAGCAACAGAAGAGCGACCGGCATCGCCCTGATGGTTTTGTTGCTGAACATCCAAATTTACTTCTTTGCTGTGCAATCGCCGGACAAAGCCTTTGTCGAGCGTTGGTCATGAGAAGTGTATTGTCGGCTTTTTAGGGATTCTGAGAATGCGATTCAACAAATACTCCTTTTAGCTTGTTCGCCGAGGAGGTGATGCCGGCTTTTGCCTAAACCCGGCGCAGCAGTTCCGCCTCCAGGCGACCCGCGTCGAAGGAATCGCTGGCGGCAGCCACCTTGATATCGCCCTGGCGCACCATGCGTTCGGCCTCGCTCTCGACCATGACCTCGGGCAGGGCTTCCTCACGCTCCCGCTGTCGAATCACGTCGCGGTTGTGGTCCGCAAATAGCCGGCGCATGGCGACCACAACCGAATCGGTTGATGACAAGTACTCCGGCATGTTGTACTGAGTGTACTTCTCCGCGTCGTAGTCCTGGTTGCGGAAATTGAAGTTGAGCTCCCAGTTGCGGTAGGGCCAGGTGGCTCCACTCACAATACGCCGGAGAAGGCCGGGTCGCTTCTCGTATCGCTCGACGTTGAGGTAGACCATGCGGGTCAG
>JAAXHR010000321.1 GCA_012270805.1 Dehalococcoidia bacterium | reverse complement strand
GCGTGAAAGTGTCGGGATACGAGATACATGTTGGTGTGAGCAAATCCGGTGGAAGCACGACTCGAGCGTTGGAATCTATCCAATCGAAACGGGCCGTCGGTTATTTGGACAGCACCGGGCGAGTGTTCGGCACTTACATGCACGATTTGTTCAAGAACAAGGCGTTCGCTGAACGCGTCGTCAACAATCTGGCGCGGATGAAGGGGATCGATCGTCTGGCTGAACCCGCTCCGTTTTCCCAAGATGCCGAGTTCGACAAACTGGCCGCGCATCTTCGCCGTAACATCGATTTCGCAGCCGTCTACGCGTCGATGGGATTGCCAACCTGACCAGTGAACCGGATGAGGCTGTCGGCGGCTTGGTCTAGAAGGCTCGTCACCTCTGGGTCGGTGATATTGCCGGCATTGTCCATGAAGTTGGCGACGTGGGGAAGGAGGACTCGGGGTTGGTGCAGGACGTATCCACCTTCTGACTCGATGCTGTATGAGGCGTGCATGTGCATTCGTGGGCAGCCCGAGCGGCCCGGCCCGGTGCCGATGATGAAGAAGACTTTTCCGGTGAGGAGGTTGCCGCGTCGGGACAACCATTCGATGGCGTTTTTGAGCGTTGCGGTCATCGAACCGTTGTACTCGGGGCAGGCGATGATGATGGCGTCGGCATTGCGGACGGCATCACGGAGAGCTTCGGCATCAGCGGGTATCCCTTGAGCTTCGACGTCGGGGTGGAACATCGGGACGTTGTTGAGGTCGAAAATAGTGGTGTCTGCACCTTTGGCCGCGGTTGCCTCCAGCATGTTCTTGAGTAGCTTCAGGTTCCAAGACTCTTTCCTGAGACTTCCGCATATTCCGAGGATTTTCATGGTGTTCAGTTCGTCTATCGATTGAGGTCTACGTCGTGGTTGTTGGTCAATAGGATAGGGCGTAGCAGGCGCGGCGCGGATCGGCGGAGGTCGCGAGCACGCCGGTGTCGGGATCGCGTCTCGAGATCGTTGCACCCACTCCGGCGCCGTCGACGGTCACGACCTGATGGCCCATCGCGGCGAGTTCGTCTCGAATGCTCTCTGGGATCGCGTGTTCAAGCGCGAGCTGACCCGGGTAGTAGGAATGCGGATAAAAGCTGTTGACGACGTTGTTACTGGCGAAACGTGGCGCTTCGACCGCGGCTTGGGGGTTCATGCCCCATAGGAGGCTGTTGAGGATCAGTTGCAAGTTGGCCTGCGCTTGGTGATCGCCCCCGGGGCAACCCACGGTCATCACCGGGACACCATCTTTGGACACGATGTAGTTGATGAGAGTGGTTCGAGGGCGCTTCCCGGGTTCCAAACGGTTGGGATGGTCATCTTCGAAGTTGAGCATCTCCATCCTTGTGCTGAGCGCGCATCCGAGCTCAGGGAAGAAGACCGATTTCGAGAATGAACCTCCTGAGGGAGTGGCTGCTACCATACTCCCCTCGCGGTCAATAACTGAGATGTGGGTCGTACCGACCTCATCACTGTTCGTTCGCGACGGCATTCCCCGCTCGTTGGCATCGCGTGCGTCAATAGGCTCGCCAGCGGGGCGAGGCATCGACGAGTATTTCCACGGGTCGCCGGGTTCCGGGGTTTCGGCAAAGGCGCGCGCCGGATCGATCAGCGAGGCCCGCCTGCGGGCGTATTCCCTAGAGAGCAGGCCGTCGATCGGAATGGCGGCAAAGTCGGGATCGCCGTAGTATGTCTGGCGGTCGGCGAATGCGAGATTGAGGGCTTGACTGACGATGTGAATGTATGCGGCCGAGTTGTGGCCCATTGCTTGCAGGTTGAAGTTTTCGAGGATGTTGATGGCCTGCATCAAGACTGCGCTTTGCGTCCATGTCCGCTGTCCGTGGATCCCGTACCCGAGGAAACTCGTCTTTATCGGCTTTTCGTACTTGGCCTCGTAACCGGCGAGCGAGTCCATGTCTAGAATCCCGCCGACCCGTTCGCTGCACTCGGCGATGATTCGCGCGACATCGCCCGTGTAGAAGCAGCCGCGCGCGGCGCGCACGCCATCCGCACGGTCTCCCTCAGCTTCGCTTTCGGCATCCGCAAGCTTTTGCAAGGTGGCGGCGATTTCCTTCTGTATGAGTAGTGAGCCGGGTTCAGGAACAGCACCGTTGTCGTAGAAGGTGTCGCTGCCTCCCGGCGGATACTGCTCCCATTGTTTCCTGGTATTGGCGTTGCCGATGCGTTCGAGCATGTATTCGTAGTTGGGGATTCCGTTCTGGGCGTATTGAATAGCCGGAGCGAGTACCTCGCGAGCGGTCTTGGTGCCGTATCTTTCAAGCAACGATAGGAATGCGGCGACCACGCCCGGTACTGTGAAGGAGAGATGCGCGAGAGGCCCGGGACCGGTTGGGATTGCGTTCTGATCCTGAGCGCGGTACCACTCGACAGTAGCCTTGTTTGGCGCGGTGCCTTGACCGCTGAGAGACAAAAGGTCCCCGGTGTCGGCGTGATAGAGCATGAATACGCCCTCGGCAGCCAAGGAGTAAGACGCTATAGGCTCAGTCACGGCGGCTGCGAATCCGGCTGCGACGATGGCGTCGAAGGCGTTGCCTCCAGAAAGCAACATCCGCATGCCTGCCATCGAGGTGAGGTAGTGGCCGCTCGAGATCACCCCTTGGGTTCCATATATGACTGGGCGAGTAGTGGAGTTTGTCACGGTATGCTCCTTGGTATTCGTTCTGAGCGGCTCAAGATGGTCTTTGAGCCGTAAGGCTGTGGCATTTGCTACGTAGTAGAGTACCGTCTGATTCCAGAACGCGCGGCGAATCGACGACTGCCGTTCTGACAGACCGCTGGAAGAGGAGTTGATACCGTGGATCAGTTGCCAGGAATGAATTTGGGCTTGGGTGCGCTACCTTTGATGACGAGCGCACGAACGAGGTCGATCTCCGCGGAGAATCCAACGGGTGAGAAGGGGATGGGGGGAATGGCGGTGCCGGATCCTGAGAGTGAGGAGTGGTCAGTTTCTTCGCCGGCGAGAGATCTGGGACAGGGCTGGAAGGTCAGGCCGTATATCTGGTTGCGGACCGGCGAAACGTCGACTTTGATGGATGTGGAAGGTCCGGGGCTCATCCAGCACATCTGGATGACTACGATGAGGGAGTGGGGCGGCAGCGGTCGCGGCTGTGTACTGAGGTTCTATTGGGACGGCGAGGAGATGCCATCGGTTGAGGTGCCGCTGACCGATTTCTTCGCGGTTGGGCACGATCTATACGCTCCGGTGAATTCCCTGCCGGTGATAGTGAACCCGACATCGGCACTGAACTGCTACTGGCCGATGCCGTTTCGCAGGCACTCGAGGATAACGATCACGAACGAGTGGACGGAGGACGTCCGGCTTTTCTACCAGATCACATACGCGGAGACTGATGTCCCGGAAAACGCGGGCTATCTCCACGCCCAGTGGCGGCGCGCAGTTACGGAGAGGCCAAATCCGGATTACACGATCCTTGATGAAGTGAAGGGGCAAGGTCAGTACGTCGGCACCTTCTTGGCGTGGACTCAGTTGTCGGACGGGTGGTTCGGAGAGGGCGAGATCAAGTTTTACATGGACGGCGATCGCGAATTTCCGACGATCTGCGGCACCGGGACGGAAGATTACTTTTTGGGTAGCTACGGATTCCCCGAGGTCTACAGCACCGCATACGTGGGCAACACGTTGAAGCATCCGGGGACTGATGGTCCGCCGAAGTGGAGCCTTTACCGGTGGCACATACTCGACCCGATTCGTTTCGCGGAAGACCTGCGGGTCACGATCCAAGCTTTGGGCTGGTGGCCCATCCCGAAAAGCAAGTTTCAGCCGCTTGCTGACGACATCGCATCGGTTGCGTACTGGTATCAGTCGGAGCCGCACGCGCCGTTTCCTGAGTTTCCATCGTTGGAAGCGCGATTTCCGCGATGAACTTTCACTGTTGTTGTTCCCCCTTTGTCCTTCGGACATTTCCCCCGCGAGCGGGGGAAACCTGAGTCGGAGCGGGCACCCCCTGCGTTCTCGCTTCGCGAAGGGGAGGGTTATTGGCCGGTGTAGAAGGCAGTGGTTTGGTCTGCGGCGGTTTGGGCGATTTCGGGGTCGGTGCCGGCGGCAATGGCGGCTTGTGCCCATCCGTTGCTGCTACCGGTGATGAAGGCGATGCCTTCAGGAGAGATTGCGAATTCCATTTCGTCGGGTTTTGGTTCGTCGGGGTTTGCGATATGGAGGGCGAGCCCGAGAAAGGCCATCTCCCAGCCGACGCCGGTGGCGCCCGGGCCGTAAGTATCCCAGTGTGGAGAAAGGTGTGAAGTGTGGGTAAGGGTCAGACGCGTTTGATCGGGCGCTTCGTTGGCGAAACGGAGTTCGACCCAGCTGACATCTCCGGCGAACTCCCATGTTAGAGAGACGTGTGAGTGTGGTTCGCACTCCGTGATAGTTCCGCTTGCGTTGGCTTCAACTTGATATCGGCCGTTGAGTCGGAGGTCGCCGGTGACGTTGGTAAACCATCTAGGAAGGCGCTTACGGTTGGTAACAGCGTCCCAGATGTCGTCGATTGAGGTTGGGAAAGTGCGGGAGAGGGTAACCGCAGCGGCGGGTTTGCCTTCGCGTTCGCGATACACGACGATACGTGTTACGGCGGCGAGTTGACTTGCGACATCCAAATTCATGTTTTTACCTTTTTCTTGTGGGAAGAATACCGCAACGTGCCCAGTTTTCGTTTGACCGTACGCGAGCAACGGGCACAATAGTCCCCATGATGCTAGTAAAGAGAAGCAAGTCGCCATGATGCCGGCAACCGATCCGAGGATTGATTATCGTGCCCTAGTGAGACGAAGCTACGATGCGTGCGCTGAAGCGTACGACGGGGCTCGCAGAACAGAACCGGGAAATGAGATCAGTGAACTGATCGATCGGTTGGATGATGGCAGTTCGGTACTTGATATCGGATGTGGGGGTGGAGTACCGATAGCCAAGTCACTGGCTGTGCGTTATCGCGTCACGGGAGTGGACGTGTCGCAGGAGATGATCAGCCGGGCTCAGGAGAACGTGCTAACTGGTGAGTTCATTTGTGGTGATGTGATGGCGGTCCGGTTTGAGCCGTCGAGTTTTGATGCGGTCGTGGCTTTCTACTCGATTTTTCATCTGCCTAGAGAGGAGCAGCCAGACCTGTTTCGCAGAATCCATCGGTGGCTTAAACCAGGCGGATATCTCCTGTGCACGCTAAGCCACCAGAACGAAGAGGGGTACACCGAAGACGATTTCTTCGGAGAGACGATGTATTGGAGCAACTACGGGCTCATCGAGTACTTAGATATCCTTGGCGAAGCGGGCTTTGTTGTGCTTGAGGTATCGTCGGTTGGCGGAGGATGGGAAGATCATGTAGGGGCGGACCGTGAAGACCACCCGTTGGTTTTGGCGCAGAAACGGTGATGAGGTGCCAAGTGTATGAAGACGGCGCGCAACGAAGATACCCCCAAACGAGATGGGGCAAACGAGTGACGGTTTCTCGATAGCATTGAACTGAAGGTAGCAGGTGTCTTTAAGGAGCTAGTCAGATGGCAGCGGCAACACACGTGCGAGCGCGCCCGGCCATACAAACGGATGGGTTGACGAAGTATTACGGCAAGCAGTTGGGGATTGAGGATGTGAATTTGGACGTGCGCGAGGGCGAGGTGTTTGGTTTCTTGGGGCCGAACGGCGCAGGGAAGTCGACGACCATCAGGACGTTGCTGGACGAGATCAGGCCCACTTCGGGAAGTGCAACCATCCTCGGACTCGACACGCACGCCGAGGCTGTGGCGATACGCAGGCACATCGGATACATTCCGGGAGACCTGGCTCTATATCCAAACCTGACGGGAACGGACACGTTGATGTACTTCGCCAACATGCGCGGTGGTGTTGATTGGTCCCACGTCGACGAACTCGCCGAGCGTCTCGATTCGGACCTTTCTAGAAAGGTGGGCGATCTTTCGACGGGCAACCGACAGAAGGTTGGAGTGATTCAGGCGTTCATGCATCGCCCAGACCTGCTGATTATGGACGAACCCACTGCGGGGTTAGATCCCCTGATCCAACGCGAGTTTCAGAAGATGGTGAGCGAAGTTGCGGCTGAGGGCAGGACGGTCTTCTTGTCAAGCCACACGCTGTCGGAGGTCCAACGCGTCGCTGACCGGGTAGGCATCATCCGTAACGGTCGGCTGATCACTGTCGAGTCGGTTGCGGACCTGAGGTCGAAGTCAATGCGTGAAGTGGAGTTCGTGCTGGACACGCAGGCTGATGCGTCGGTCTTCGAGGATGTCGAGGGTGTGCGGAACGTTGTCGTCGCCGGCAATCAAGTTGAGATGTCGTTCGGCGGAGACATGGGTGAGTTGCTGACGACCGTGACAGAGCGGTACGGCGTGGCAGACATCAAAACTACCGAGGCTGATCTGGAGGAGATCTTCCTGACGTACTACCACGAAGACGAGGAGGTTGAGGAGGAGCGGTCGTGACGCAGGTCAACGTTTTTGTCAAGACGGCCAGCGACCGCTGGTTGGGCTGGGTGATCGCGGTTGTGTCGGTTTCGTTGTTCCTGCTCATGGGGATGTCGACATACCGTGAGATCGACCTTTCGGTGTACACCTCGTTGCCGGAAGCGTTCAGATCGCTGATCGGTATCAGTGACGATGTCGATGTGGGCGGGTTGGCGATAAACGTGATGTTTGGAACGTGGGGAGCGATAGCGATGGCGGCATTGGCACTTGCTATGGGGAGTTCCGCGATTGCGGGTGAAGAGCGCGATGGGACGATGGACATTTTGCTGGCGAATCCCAAGAGCCGGACTTACGTACTGTTGTCGAAAACTGGAGCGCTGGTGATGTCGGTGGCGTTGGCCAGTGTGGCGGTGTGGATACCGGCCCGTCCGATAGCGGCGTTGCTGGGTGTAGAAATATCCGGGTTGGATGTAGAAGCTCTCACGCTACATTTGTTCGCGAACAGTGTGTTTTTCGGGTTGCTGGCACTGGCGATAGGCGCGATCACAGGCAACAAGGGTACGGCGACTGGCGTGACGACGGGTATTATGGTGCTGTCTTTCTTCGGGGTCGGTTTCTTGCCGCTCGTCGAGGGTGGGGAAGCCGCGTCTAAGATTCTGCCTTGGTATTACTTCGACGGTAGCGATCCGGTGATGAACGGAGTCGCTTGGGGGCATCTAGCGTTGCTGGGCGGCGGTTCGGTTCTCTTACTGGTGGCAGCTACGGTGGGGTTCAATCGTCGCGATTTGAAAGGGCAATCTGTAGGGACGACGATGTTGGACAGGATTCGAGGCAATCCCCTGCTGAACAGGATGATCGGGCGCCTCGCGGGTTCGGCTCGAGTGTCGTCGATTTGGTTGAAGACGGTGTCGGACTACCAGTCGCTGGTCTTGATCACATCGGCGGCGATGTTCCTGGTGATGGGGGTGATGATGGGTCCGATGTATGCATCGATCCCGGAGGAGACGTTGAAGACGTTTGATCAGCTGCCTGAGCAACTGGTCGCTCTATTTGGTGGCGGCGATATGAGCACACCTGAAGGCTGGTATTCGCTCGAGACGTTCGGTTTAATGGCTCCTGGCGCGGTGATCCTGGTTACGGTAGTGATGGGTGCCGGTGCGCTGGCGGGTGAAGAATCGCGGCGGACGATGGGGTTGCTGTTGGCATGCCCGATCAGCAGGAATCGTATCGTGCTTGAGAAAACTATTCCGTTGGTATTGTTCGGGGGTGTAGTCGGTTTCGTGACGTTTGGGGGCGTGAGTATCGGATCGTTGGTCGCCGACCTCGGGATGTCGATTGGGAATATTGCGTCCGCCGCCGCGTTGCAGACGCTCGTGGGCCTGGTTTTCGGTTCGCTGTCGCTTGCGCTTAGCGCCGCCACAGGTCGCACGTCTATCGCCGTCTACGGAGCGATCGGAGCGGCACTCTTTTTCCACCTCCTCAACTCGCTCGGAGCGCTCAACGACGGTATCGCAGCTTTGGCGTGGTTGACACCGTTCAGCTACTACCTAGGTAGCGA
>JAAXHR010000308.1 GCA_012270805.1 Dehalococcoidia bacterium | reverse complement strand
CCCGTCGCGATGGGGATGTTGATCTTGTCGGCGACGTATGCCATCTCGTCGAAGTTGTCCGGGGTTATCGGGTCTTCGTAGAAGTATGGGTGGAACTCTTCAATGCCCAAGCCGAGTTGGACGGCTTCGGTCGGAGTAAGACGACGGTGTATCTCGATGCATAGATCGACGGAGTTGCCGACGGTTTCTCGGTAGCGACGTACGGTTTCGATGGCGTCGCGGATCTTTTCGGCGTGAGTCTTGAAGTAGGGGACGTCGCGCTCTTCGTCTAGGAAGGGAGTGAGATGGCCGACAGCTGTGAAGCCCATCTCTTTGGCTTCGGCGATGCCGCGGACGAGTTTTTCGGTAGTGTCACCGAATACGTGGTAATAGACGCGGGCTCGGTCGCGGACTTTGCCGCCGAGGAGTTGATGGACGGGAGCGTCGAAGTGTTTGCCCATGATGTCCCAGAGAGCGATGTCGATTGCGCTGAGGGCGCCCATGACGGCAGAGCCGCGGAAGTGCGAGAAGCGGTACATGTATTGCCAGTGGTGTTCGATGCGTAGCGGATCTTCGCCCACGAGGTATCGTCCGAACTTTTCGATGGCGGCTTCTGAAGCTTCGAGGAATCCCCATGCGCCAGATTCTCCGATGCCCGAGATGCCGGCGTCGGTATCGATCTGCACGAGAAGATAACGGTCGAGCATGAGGGGGGCTACTTTGGTGATTTTCATGGAGAAGATTCTTGCTTGGCGTTCTCAGTTTTGTGTTTCGGCTAAGTGATGATTATGGATGAAGCTGGATACGATTTCAGGCGCGTTTAATTGAAGGGGTGTGAACTAGGATGGGCAGGATTGGGAATGATTGGAAGGATGGGTGCAGTTATGACCGTCTCAGCCCCGGGCTTAGGAGCATGGCTATGAGGATTAGTGGTGTTCCGCCTAGGGCACTGATGATTAGGGTTAGTTCGTTGCCGATTAGGTGGGAGAGGGTTCCGCCGAAGGTCCAGCCTAGTGGGAAGAGACCCATGCCGATGGTGTAGAGGGACATTACGCGGCCTCTCATTTCGCCTATGGCTTCCCGTTGGAAGAGGTTGATGATGGCGTTTACCCAGAACATGCCGGCGATGCCCATGATGAAGAGAAGGATTAAAGTGAGCGGGTAGATGCGTGAGAAGCCGAAACCGATCATGCCGAAGTCCCAGATAAAGCTTGAAACGATGATGATCCAGATGACGCGCCGGGGCATGCCAGTGATGGCGATGATGAGGCTACCGACCGCGAGTCCTACGCCGAGTGCGGTGGACATGACGCCGAAGCCGACGGCTCCGACATCAAGGATCTTGGTGGCGTATTCAGGCATAAGAGGGAAGATGGCAACTCCGGTGATGTTTACGGAGGCGTTCATGATGAAGAGCCAAGGAAGGGTTGGGGATTTTCGGGCGTAGGCGATTCCCTGTTTGACACTTTCGTAATAGGTGGGTTTGTCTTCGGTTTCGGTTACGGAAGTGGCGTATCGGCCTTTGGGTGCGTTGAGGATGAAGATTGCGCCGGCAAGGTAGATGGCGGCGATGATTCCGTATGCCCAGTCGGCACCGGCGGTTGCGATGATCCATCCGACGATTACGGGTCCGACCATCTCTCCGGCATTTTCGCCCATCATGATGAGTGCGGTGGCTCTGGGAAGGGCACGGGGAGCGACGATGTCGGCGATGTATGCCCAGAATGCGGGCATGGCGAATGAAACGACAGTACCTGCGGCGAGAGCGAGTACGAGCATGTGCCATGGTTCGATGATGTCCAAGGCGATGAGGATGGCTTGGACGATGGAGACAATGGCGAGTGCGACGCGGACAACTCCGAGGAGTTTGCGCTTATCGAATCGGTCGGCGATAGCGCCAGCGAAGATGGGGAGGATAAGGATGGGTACAGAGCGCATGCCGGAGACGATTCCTACCCATAGATTCGAGCCGGTGAGGTCGTACATGACCCAGGACTGGGCGGCAGTGCGGGCGACAGCTCCGATGTCGAATAGGGCCTGGGAGGCTAGGAGGCGTGCGAAGCCAGGGATTGCGAGAACGCGGAGAACTAGCGGGGGATGGCGGGGGCGAGTTCGTGTAGAGCTGGTTTGCAGTTCGGTGGCCACGGAAGGAGGTTAGATGAGGTTCGAGAATTCGGTTGGGTGTTCAGTTTGATTATCGAAAGAAGTGCACGAGATAAGGAAGTTTTGCAGCGACCTATCGCAGGAGTATGGCAGCGGTGGTTTTCGTATGGGGTGGTTGTTTGCGATTTCCCGCCTCGACG
>JAAXHR010000418.1 GCA_012270805.1 Dehalococcoidia bacterium | reverse complement strand
TGAAGGCGTTCAACGCTCGCCTTTGCATCTCCCCGGCCATCGAAGTCAGGAGCCCATATCCTTCAAGCTGCGCGACCGACATCGCAGGAGTGCCCGAGAGGTACATCGCCCGCGGCAACCCGGTCCCGAAACTCACCCCGGTGCAAACATTCTGTTTGTCCGGATCAAGCTCACTGATAACCTTGCCTAGCCATCCGTCCGAGATGCTCTTCTCGGGCTCCGCCGTGTGCCAGATATCCATTGAGCGAAAATGAGATCTGTCTGGCTCGGGATATCCGATGCCATTTATGATCGCGACATCCCCGCGATCCCACAGGTCTTTGATCGGTACCATCTCGGGGTGAAGTCCAAAGTGATCGTCGAGGTGGATCACCTGATCATCGGGGATTCCGGTCGTAGACCTGAAGTCGTAATAAAGGCCGTCACCGTATGGCACCACGGTGTTCAACACGTCATTGCCGCCGGAAAGCTGCAGCACCACCAAGACCGGATCGCCCCGTTTTTGGTTTCCGTTGACTATCAAGTTGTTATTCGCCATGTTTCGTGTCCTTCTTTTGTTGGTGTATCCGTTGGCTGGGAGACTATTCGAGGAACACTGCTACTGAAGTGCTACCCCAACTGGTACTCACGGGACGCGGTGATCAACTGGAACGTTTCTAATATTGCCGCCTCATACTTGTCTCCATTTGCACCGTGACATTGGAGTGGTTCTTTTGTGCCGACTTCCTCCAACAAGGCCATTCGGCTCTTCGGTTTCAACTCCAGAGCGCCCAATTCGTAGAGCGCAGCGTCCAGCATCTCTGCCGGTTCGATCCAGTCGCGTCTGGCTGCGACTCGCTCAATCATCTTTTTGACGCCCGGGGCGTCGGGGTTGCCAATGCGCTCCACGGCGAAGTTCACCCTTTCCATCAGAAGCGCCGAATCTATCCACTCTCTACCGGTGTGCCATCCCTCAACCGTAGGGGGGTTCAACAGCTGTTGGCCCATAAGCGTTGACTTCTGAGGCAGTTCGTGGAGGCCATACTCGTACGGATCAGTGTGTTCGCCAGTCAGATTAACCGTGCCGACGATGTACTCAGTTGGATTGCGCACACGCGTGAACCTGGCCTTTTTGAAGAACTCGGAGTTGAACAGCGCCCGCATCACCTCACGGATCTCCCCACTGTTTGCCGTATACGCCTCAGCGATGGCGTCGATTTCGCTCTGCACCGGCTGATCAGAGACGAAGAAATTGTGGATTTCCCTGCCGATGAACTGCGCCGTGGCAGGATGATCTACGATGATGTCCACGATATCGTCACCATTAAAATCCCCCTTTTGCCCGAGAAAAGACTTCTGGCTACCATCGTGGTCGTTGTCTCGATACACAAACGAACCGCCTTGCTGACCAAAGGGATACCTAGGAATCACCTGGTCAATGGTCCAGCCCGTATACGCCCGGGCGCAATCTCTGACATCCTCCTCGGTGTAGTTGCCAACACCCATCGAAAACAACTCCAGCAGTTCCCGGCCCCAGTTTTCGTTGACTGCGGTCGCATGATTCGTCTGCTGATCGAGCCAAAAGAGCATTGCCGGATCGCGGGAAAGCTGCTTCAGGATTTCGGCAAAGTTGTCCACGGCAAACTCGCGCAACATCTCGTAGTGTCGCAGCATCATCGGGCCGTTGGTCACCTTGGCGTTGCCAGTGGCGAATACGCCATGCCACATGAGCGCCATCTTCTCCTGCAG
>JAAXHR010000022.1 GCA_012270805.1 Dehalococcoidia bacterium | reverse complement strand
AATGCTCGGTACACAGTTCATCGTGCGGATTGGGATCATTTCACCGTTCCGGATGATGACAGCGAGTTTGGGATGGAGCCGATAGAACGGAGCGTAATCCCGTTGGTGGAGATCGGAGTGTTGGATTTGATGGATGGCGAGACAGAGCTTGCGGATGGAGTGACGGCGGTTCCGACACCGGGTCATACGCCCGGTCATATGGCATTGATGTTGGCGTCGGGCAATGAGCGCGCACTATTTGTGGGCGATATTCTGATCAACCCGATGCATGCGACGGATACTGATCTTCCGTTCGCGCTGGATACTGATCCAGTGGAAGCGAAAAAGGTGCGACACGAGGTTTTAGACCGTGCGGAGAGGGAGAGCACAGTCGTTTTGGGCAGCCATTTGAGTCCTCCGGGTTGGGGGACCATGATTCGTTGGGAAGGACGGCGGTATTGGCGAGGTATGGGTTAGACGCGGTTTTCGAGATAGAGTATCGCTATGCGAACGTAGAAAGCATCCTAGTTCAAGACGAAGAGCCTGAAGATGATCGATCAAATCGCCGAATCAGGTGACGACGTGATGGTGACGAAAAGGGCTGTCCGGATGGTTAAAGTTTCGCGGATCGTTTTCGCGATTTCGTTTTTGGTGGTGGGGATGCTCATTCATAAGAGAAGGTTCATGCTTGAAATGGGCCCATCTGACTGGTGCGAAGGCGTTTTGGATGGAGGATTTATCGAGGTTCAGGTTGACGGCGAGATAGGTCTGACAGCAGGGCTCTTGCTTTACCAGCACGGGGATCCTGCGGACCGTCTGATCGTAGCAACTGCCATCCGTTCAGGAGCGACACTGCTGACTGCCGACGAGTTAGTTTTGGGGTGGGATGAGCCCTTTAATCGCCAAAACGCCAGGGTTTTAAGCGACATCGAATATTCGGTTCCTAGTCGAAGAAGTTTTTGTCCTCGTCGGCAAGGGCGTTGGTGCATTGGATGATCGGATTGCACATGGTGATGGAACTATCAACGGACGCGTGGCTTAAGGAACTAGCTCTCCACGTTCGTCTGCGATAGCCATGGTGTTGCCATGAGGGTCCTGAAAGAACGCCATCCACAATTCATAGTTGTCGGTCGAGTGGATGACGTGGGGTTCGCTGGTAAATTCAACTCCGCGTTCTCGGAGCGTCTGGTAGGCGACTTGGATATCGGGAACGTTGAAGTAGATAACGCTGTTTCCGGCCGAGGCCTCGCCGGGGATTGCGGACAACATCAGATGGATGCCGTCGCAGTCGAATATGGCCAAGCCGGGAGGAAACTGCGCGATGAAGGTTATTCCGAGCTTGTCGCGGTAGAAATCAATGGCCGCGTCTAGATCATCAACGCTGATGCTCACCTGATATATCGAGTTGATCTTTAGTTCATCACTCATGCCCAGCTCCTTGCGTCTGAGAATTACTTGACATTCCTAAATATTAGCCATATAAAGTAAATATGTCAAGCATCAATGAGAGCACAGAGGCGGTGGCATCGTCTCCGGGAGCGCTTGGAGAGCGGCTAATCGCATTGATCGATCTATTGCACAACAGGATCCGCCCCAGCTACCACACGACACGGTTGACTGCCGCACGGATGTCGGCCCTGCGAATCATCATCGAGAGCGATGGGACAACTGGGGGGCAGATCGCACAGGCGGAGCAGGTTACGCAAGCTACGATCACCAGAATTCTCGACGGTCTCTCCGAGAATGGCTTCATCGTACGAGAGGGGTCGCGTCAGGATCGTCGCATCGTGGATGTTCGTGCCACTGAGGCTGGTCGCGCGGCGTTCAGGGAAGCGGTGGAGTCGCAGATAGAACGCCTTGCCGACGATCTCGCCACCCTGAGCGCGGAAGACCGCGCGGAGATATCAGATGCGTTGCGCCACCTCGAGCGGGTGTTTCAGAGCGGCTAGGGATCAGCATTCCTAATCGAAGAAATCTTTGTCCTCGTCTAGCAAGTGTTGCTTGGCGGCTTTGACGTTGAATTCCACGCCTAGTCCGGGCGTGTTCCAGACTGTAATGTGGCTGTTTTCGACGATTGGATCGGGTAGACCATCCATGATGTCGTACCACCATTCGGGTTTGCCAGCCGGGTATTCGAAGGCGATGTAGTTGCGCGGGAGCGTTGCGGCGAGGTGGACGTGGGCGGCGATTCCGATAATGCCGTCGGCGACGCCGTGGGGAGCCATCATGATGCCGTGCATGTCGGCGAACTCGGCGATCCACTTCAGTTCGGCGATGCCTCCGACGTCGAGGGGGTCGGGTCCGATGACTCGGACGGCTTTGGATTCGATTAGGTCTTTGAAATTCTGGCGGAGGTAGATCTGCTCGCCAGTGTGGATCGGTGTGGAGGTCTGGATCTGCACTTCGCGGAAGAGTTCGGGTA
>JAAXHR010000280.1 GCA_012270805.1 Dehalococcoidia bacterium | reverse complement strand
GTGACTGGCGAATATCGCGGCTATAGGGTTACGGGTCCGCGACCATCGTCGGCTGGCGGGTTACACCTCATCGAGTTCTTAAATGTTTTAGCGTTGCGGAACGTCGGCGATATGGGCTTTGGACGTAGCGCGACGATCCACTTGATGGCCGAGGCGATGCAACTGGTGTTCGCGGATCGTAACCGGTATCTGGCGGACCCGGAGTTCCAAGAGATTCCATTTGACCGACTGCTTTCGGAGTATCACGCTAAGGAACTGATGAGTCAGATATTGCCGAATGCGGTGATGCCTGAATTAGCGTCGCCGTTGCTGGCGGAGTCGGATGACACATCGCACATCACGACGGCCGACCGTGAGGGCAACATCGTGTCGGCGACTCAGACGATCAACCATATTTTCGGTTCTAAGGTCGTTGTTCCGGGGACCGGGGTTTTGCTGGACAACACGATGGCAAATTTCGACCCGCATCCGAATCTCGCGAACTCGGTGGAGCCTTACAAGCGTGTCGCGAGCAGCATGGCACCGGTGATCGTGTATCGAGGCGATCGGCCCGCGTTTGCGCTCGGTCTTCCGGGCGGGATACGGATCTGGCCGTCGGTGGCGCAGGCGATCGTGAACATCATCGATCATGGGATGACGCCGCAGGAGGCGGCTGAGGCCCCGCGGATGTTCACACAGGGGCAGGAGGTCGAGTTGGAAGAGGAGTTTGGCTCTGAGGTAGCGTCATCGCTGCGGAACATTGGTCACGATGTCACGATGGTCAGGAACGTTGCTGGCGGAATGAACATCATCGAGTTTGGGGATGATTCGACGCTGGCCGGATCATCGTGCTGGCGTTCGGATGGCGGAGCGGTCGCCGTTAGTCGAGGAAAGGCGCGCGAAGGCGTTGGGTTGACGGTTTTCGAACCTAGTGGCGCATCAGAATCAACTGAGTAGGGCGTTTGGGAGGATTTAGGTTGTCGGAGGTGCTTAAGGCTCGTTCGAAGCGATTTGAGCTGGTCTCTGCCGACTGCGATTCGGTCGCGGCTGCGCCTTCGGTTCGGAATGTCTACTGCGACTGCGGTGGGGTATACGACATACGTTATTTCGACGCGTCTGATGCTGTCAAAGGGTTGCCGTTGGCAGCATCGACGATCAGCGTTGATCTTGGCCAAGGCGAGACTCCATTGGTCAAGTTGGACCAGTTGGCAGATGAGTTGGGGATCGCGTCTTTATCGGCGAAGTTGGAGTTTTGCTCGCCAACGAGTTCATTCAAGGATCGAGGTAGCGCGGTGCTGGTGTCGGCGGCTGTGGAAGAGGGAATAACGGAGTTCGT
>JAAXHR010000468.1 GCA_012270805.1 Dehalococcoidia bacterium | reverse complement strand
ACGACCCCGCAGTCCTGATGCCATGGCGTAACCCCGAACTTCACCCGACCCAGATGATCACGAGGAGAACGGCTCTCCGGCACTTTGATCCGAATGTGCTGCACCGGGTTCGAATAGATTTCCGGCCCAATAAACGCCTCGACCGCATCCAACAGGTCCGGCGACGTCATTGCGTTGAACACCGCCGGCCCCGCCCAAAACGGTGTATCTTCCGTGACTCCTCTCTGCGGCAGCGAAAAGTCGAAATACTGTTGATGGATCTCGTCCGACTCCTCATAGATCTGAGTCATCCGCTCCCCAAACTCCAGATCCTCATACTTCGAACTGATCTTCCTCTCCCCATAAAGCTCATCCGCGAGACTATCCAACACCCCCGCATACTCCTCAATCACCGGATCAATCACACCTTCTGGATCTATCACACCCTCGGCGGTAACAAACCCAAAGTGTTCAAAATGCTCGAGTTGCTCTTTTGTCATTGCGGGCATGATGCTATGACTTCCTTAAACTTACGCGACTGATAGACAAAAATGATATCGCTTCGATCGAATTCTTCACCCACAAACACCCGATGTTAGCGTTTCCCCCGCTAGCGGGGAAAATGTCCGAAGGACAAAGGGGCTGGCACCCGGTCATTTCAGCAATGCCACCAACTAGCGTTCGACAGGGGCCATCCCCTAGGCGCAAACGGGTTCACTACCATCCCAACGGTTGAACGAAGGTTGCCCACCTTTTGCCAATGAATCCCTAGCCTCCGTCCACAACTCGTTCCAGATCGCTGGATCGTGCAACTCGCTTTCAGGATTGCTCCGACTCCTAGCTACAAAACCGGGAAAACTCGTCCGGCCAGTTGATTGTCCGATCGGGTTGTAGCGCAGATCGAAACTCCACCGGATGCGATCGCTGTTGTTCGGCAACGATGAGTGGACCGTGTACTTCGTCATGAACAGCGCATCGCCCTTCTTCAACGGCACGGGCACCGCCTTGCCGACCTCAAATTCAGACTCAGGAATCTGCAGTCCAGCCTGCAACCCATTTTCCAGACCAGGGCAGTGCGTCAGCAAATCCGCACGATGCGAGCCGGGCACCACCTGCAGACACCCGTTCTCCTCGTCCGCATCCATCAACGGAAACCACACCGTCAACATCAAGGTTTCATCCGCATCTTCGTTGACGACACCGCAATCCTGATGCCAAGGCGTAATCCCAAATTTCACTCGACCCATCTCGTCACGCGGCGCACGGCTCTCAGGAACCTTGATCCGAACATGCTGCACAGGATTGGAGTAGATCTCAGGTCCGATGAACGACTCGATGGCATCGAGCAGTCCCGGCGCGGTTAGAGCGTTGAAGACCGCGGGACCGGCCCAGAACGGAGTGTCCTCCTTGATGCCGCCTTGCGGCAATGAAAAATCGAAGTACCCGTTGTAAACTTCGTCCGATTCCGCATATATCTGCGTCACTCGCTCCCCAAACTCCACATCTTCATACTTCGAACTGATCTTTCCTTCCTCATACAACTCATCGGCAAGCTTGTCCAGCACACCGGTATACTCCTCGATCACCGGATCGATGACGTTTTCCGGATCAAGGACGTTCTCGGCTGTTACAAACCCGAAGTGCTCAAAGTGATCGAGTTGTTCTTTCGTCATGGCAGGCATGATTCTGCGGCTCCGTGAATCGTTGGCGACTGATAGGTAAGAATGATACCGCGTCGGTCGTCTGAGACGGCTTTATCTCCGCACACGCCGACGGCGTGCGAATCAAGCACAAACCGCTTCGCTACCGTCCCACCGGTTGAATACCGGCTTTTCGCTCTCGGCCAGCGCAACACGCGCCGCTTCCCACATCTCGCGCCACTTCTGGGCGTCGCGTAACTCCGAAGCAGGGTTGCTTCTGCTCCGAGCCACGAATCCCGGCAGAAATGACCGACCCGTAGCCTGACCGACCGGGTGGTAACGCAGGTCGAAGCTCCAACGGATCCGATCGCTATTGTTCGGAAAAGAGGAGTGCACCGTGTACTTCGAGAAGAAAAGTGCATCGCCCTTCTTCAACGGCACCGCCACNNGCCTTGCCAGCTTCGAACTCGCTCTCCGGGATCATCAAATTTCCTTGCACAATCTTCCCGCCAGGGCAGTGCGTCAACATATCCTCCGCACGGTGTGATCCTGGAACCACCTGCAAGCAGCCATTTTCCTCGTCCGTGTCCATCAATGGAAACCAAACCGTGATCATCTGCGTCTCATCCGCTTCCGGATTCACGACACCACAGTCCTGGTGCCATGGGGCAGCACCATAAATCACATTCCCCTCATCGTCACGCGGCGCATCCTTTTCCGGCACCTTTATCCGCACATGCTGCACCGGATTCGAATAGATCTCAGGACCTACCAACGACTCCACCGCATCGAGCAGACTCGGCGCCGATAATGCGTTGAATACCGCAGGACCAACCCAGAACGGTGTGTCGTGCGTCACATTCGCCTGCGACAAAGTGAAATCGAAATACTTGTTGTGGACCTCACCCGACTCAGCATAGATCTTCGTAACCCTGTCTCCAAACTCCAGACCCTCGTACTTCGAGGTGATTTTCTCTTCCGCGCGCAGCTTTTCGGCAAGGTTGTCTAACACGCCCGCATATTCATCAATCACCGGGTCGATAACGTTTTTCGGATCTATGACGCCTTCAACCGCGACGAAACCGAAGTGATCGAAGTGATCTAGCTGCTCTTTCGTCATGGAAGGCATCGATTTGCAGCCCGCAGTTCTCGGATGGCCGACTAGTTGGCAAGTACCTAGATCGACGAACGTTTCACCTGCTCATCAATCAACCGAGCCATCCTGCTATCGCGCTTCGTCAACCCTCCCACGTCATGCGAAATCAGCGCCACCTTCAATCGTCGGTATCGTATGTCGACATCTGGATGATGATCGTGTTCATCGGCATCCTGCGCGACGCGGTTGACGAACGAAATCGCATCAGCAAAGCTCGGAAATTCCAAATGCCGCACGATCGCTCCCGACTCCGGATCGAGTTCCCACTCAGACAATGCAGTCAATAAATCCGCAACTTCGGATTCGCTTAATTTCGACATCCTTGTTTCTCCTTGACTCGCGTCAACTGCCGTTAACAGTTCCAATCGTATGTACCAACAGTATCGCGGATGCCACTGCAAGCCACAGGAATCCGTTAACCAGCGATGGCCAATCCCTAAGCAAAACGATCTCTGGCGCCTCACCCTCGCCCTTCACATACAGCAGATACAGATACCGATAAATCCCGTACGCCACGAATGGGATCGTCACCATCATCGTGTTGTCCGCTGGAACGTTCGCTCCCGTATCTCCCAAGTCGATTGCGTAAAGCGCATACGTAAAAATCGCCAGAGTTGCCGTGCTCATGATCAGCGCATCGATGAACTCCGTCGTGTAGTCACCCAAGGTGCCGCGCTGGTTCGCCGCCGCATCTCCCGCGGTCTTCAACTCAGCGCGCCGCTTGCCGAGAGCAATCAACAGCGCACCCAATGCCGTCATGATGTAGAACCACGGTGAAACGTCAATGTCAACCCCTGGTAGACCGTTCTCGAACCATGGCACCGGGCCTCCAATGGCGACGTAACCTGCATATGCACGCAAAACAAAGCCAGACGCAACACTCATCACGTCCAAAATCGCCACATGCTTCAGTTTGAAGGTGTAGGCGAGGTTCAGAATCAGATATCCACCGGTCACGATGGCTTGAGGCACACTGATCGCCAAGGAGACGGCAACGGCGATGATCAATGCGCCCAACGTCGCCACATAAGCGATTCGGACCGGCAGATCGCCCGAGGCGATGGCGCGACGCCGTTTGACTGGATGGACACGATCCCGCTCCACATCGGACAGATCGTTGATCAGGTAGATAGCGCCCGACAGCAAGGTGAACGCTATCGTGGCTCCAAACGCCCTCAACACTATCTCGAACATCCCTGAGACATCATCGACGGCAAACCAGATGTTCACGGAGAAGATCAGAGGCACGAGTACCAAGCCGTTCTTAGGTGCCTGCAAAGGCCGCATCGCACTCAGCAAAGCCTTGGCGATGGATCTCGATTCTCTAGCGCCACTTGCGATGGTTTGATCAGCGTGGGAAGTCATCATCGCCAATGATAAAGTCCGCTCCTCAAATGCCTGAAAAAAGATCGACCGAACATGTCAACGTCACACCCGAATACGTTTTACCCAGCGCGGACTCGTGGGTTAAACTGCGCACAGATTGACAAAGAATCAGGAGCGACCGAGTCGTGTTGGAACAATTCCACGTCCCCGAACTAGACCGCGTATATGTCGAACCAGATCGCATGAGAGCCGCCACTGAAGCCCTATTCATGCGATGCGGAGTAGACGAATCCGGTGCCAAAGCCTCGACCGACGTCTTACTTACCAACGATCTCCGCGCTGTCGAAACACACGGCGTGTCGAACATGATGCGAAACTACGTCGCCTCATACATGGCAGGAACTCTAAACCCGACTCCCGACCTCAAGATCATCCGAGAAACCGCTACTACAGCAAACGTTGACGGCGATGGTGCTCTCGGCATCCAAATCGGCGCCGACATGATGCAGATAGCCATCGACAAGGCGAAACAATACGGTACCGGCGCGGTGACCGTCTTTGACTCAGGACATCTTGGCGGTTGCGGATACTACGCCGCTCAGGCCGCGGAGCAAGGCATGGTCGGACTATGCATGACGGGCGGACATGGGACACGTGCCTCCGGTGGTATGCTCCCAACGTTTTCAGCTGAATCTAGGCTTGGAACCAACCCTATCGCGTGGGCAGCTCCCGCACGTAATCAGCATCCGTTCCTCTTCGACGTCGCTTGCACTCAGATCGCAAACAACAAAGTGGGACTAGCTCGACGCATAGGCGTCCCACTTGAACCCGGTTGGATCACCGACACTGACGGCAACCCATTCAACGAACCAGTGGACCCTCCTGACGAGTATTTCCTCCTACCCTTCGGAGGCACGCGCGAAAACGGCTCCCACAAGGGGTACGGCTTCGCTGCGGTATG
>JAAXHR010000265.1 GCA_012270805.1 Dehalococcoidia bacterium | reverse complement strand
TAAACCCGGGACGTTCTAAGCCTCCTTGAAGCCCCCCTGCGAGCGCACCACATTGGCCACTAGTGAATGCCCATCGCATGAGGATCATCGCCGCCCGGACGAGTCGGACTTGATCCGTCGCTAGCTGGTCGCGGATAGGTTGACAGGTCATCAATTACAGTCTTATTAGACATATAACCGGGAACCGGAGCGGCGGAATGTGGCCCTGATGGGCAAGCACTGAGTACCAAGAGGTAACAAAATGAAAGCATCACTTGCTGGAATGGACATCAGCTATCAGACCAATCCGCAACGGATCAGCGGACCAGTTCAGTTTGTCTTGAAATTGCTTGAGACCTGGCGTTTGAGCAGAGACGATGCGGTACTCCTACTGGGATTCGATCAGAAGGATAACGGCTTCGTGCAAGCTGTTTTGGCAGGAGTTGCCGATTTGCACGGTCGAGACGTTCGCGATCGAATTGCCCATCTTTTCCACATCAGGCAGACGCTGTCATCGCTCTTTCGCGATCTGGATGTCGAAAACGAATGGCTGCGCGAACCGCATACCTTGCTGGATGAGCAAGAGCCGTTGAAGCTGCTGTTGGGCGGCTCCATGGAAGACCTTCTTTTAGTGAAGGAGTACGTGGATGCCGCCGCAGGACGATGACGTACGGAAATCCCAACAATCGGTTGACAACCTGCTCGATGAGATTCCTACCGTGCGCAACCATCGGCGAATATATCGCTTGGCCAACTTGACTCGGGATGACGAATTTCTTGCAAATCTGGGATTGGATGCACTTGGCGAACAGGAACTGAGAGCACTACTCGTAGCTGCTGGCTACGAAACTTCCCTCGAAGAACTTTGTGATGCGCCATTTCGTCCGAAACGCCGCTTAGGCATGGCGACGAGATATTCAGATGGATCCTATCCCGTCCGCACGCCGGGAGAATGGTTCCAACCTACCAGTTTTCAAGCGACCCGCGATCAGCGATCCAAAGTCTCAGGGCTTGGTGAAAATTACGCTCAACCCTCGGACTGGTGAGGTCGCTACAGCAAGTGTATCCGTTGAAAACACCTGAAGAAGATCTGGTAAGAGAACAGACAACCGCTTGGACGCACTATCAAACCATGGCCAAAAAACGCGGC
>JAAXHR010000448.1 GCA_012270805.1 Dehalococcoidia bacterium | reverse complement strand
TTGGCGTAGTAGCCGTTGTTGGCGTCGACGAAGATTTCGACGTCGTCCCCGACGGCTTTGCGGACGGCTTCGAGGCGTTCGATGTCGGCGCGTTCATCGGTGCCGAAGTTCATGCCGACCTTCATCTTGACGCGGGGGAAGCCCATATCGACGTATCCGGTCTGCTCGGCAACGAGTTCATCGACGGTGTAGTTCGTCCATCCACCGCTGCCGTAGCAGGGGACGGATTCGTGGGCTTGACCGAGGAGTTTGTACAAAGGGACGCCGAGGGCTTTGCCTTTGAGGTCCCACAGGGCGATGTCGAGTGCGGAGATCGCTTGGAACGCGAGGCCCTTGCGTCCAAAGCCGCGGACGCGCCAGAACATCTCGGTCCAGATGCGCTCGGTCTCGAAGGGGCTCTTGTCGATGAGGATGTCTTTGAGGTTGTCGTTTATGAGAGATCGGACGGCGGATGGAGAGTTCAGATAGCTGAAGCCCTGAGTGCCCTCGTCGGTGTGGATGTGGATGAAGATAGTGCTGCGGCCGCGGGTGCCGGGTTTTGGTGGAGGGATGGTGGCGTCTTGGATGACGTCGGCGTTGGGGTTGAAGATGAAGGTGGTTGTTACGTCGGTGATTTTCATGGTGGGAGATTGGGGTATGTTTTAGCGCGTTGTTGGATTTTATATGGGTAGGATGTCTGAACCGCTGATTATCGTGATTGGATCGATGGGGTGTGATGAGGCCACTCGCGAGCGGTAGGTTCCTGGCGAGATACGTGTGTTTGAGGTGGTGAGCCGTACCGGTTTTTGCCGTTAGTTCCTGGCCAAAAAGCGACGAGGATCAACAAGATCATGCCGCCGATGAACGGTATCAAGGACAAAATCAACCATCCCGCGCTACGATCCTGATCGTGGAGGCGTTTGATCGTGAACGAGAAGTAGAACCATACGATGCCGACGATTGAGACGATGGCAGCTATCCATATCCCGCCCATATAGGCGGTTATAGGTTCGAAACCTACCAATGATCCGGCGATGAATATCAGAAATGTGATCGCGAAAGCTACGGCGAATACGGCGAGGTGCGAAATGATGATGTAGTGCAACCACCAAGTGCATCTTGAGACTCTGCCTGTCGGATTGAAGTAGAGATTCAGGTAGTGTTTCATCGCGTGTTTTCGTCAAACGGCTTGAGATGATTGCCCATGTGAATTGGAACTGGGCGATGGGGCCTTACGTGTCGACTGATGTGGACAGACTCGCCCTCCTAGGGAGCGTAGATTGGCTGATGATCGTATTCGTTAATTGTCGTCAATGGCAATCAGTCTAGATGCCATTATCCGATGCTATGGCTTTTAGATTTCCGAGTTCGCGGTTGAAGGCTGACTGAAGCGCAGAAATCGACGAAGTTTGAGCTAATTTTTGTCATTGGCGACAAGTCTGCATGACGCTGATCAAGGCGGGGAGTGCTGGATGCGGTATTGAGATTCTTCACTCCGCTACGCTTTGTATCAGAATGACATGTGGGCGGTCCAGGGCATACTGCGCTCGCACACCCCACACATCCCCCTTTGTCCTTCGGACATTTCCCCCGTCAACGGGGGAAACCCTGTCGCACATCTAGGCTTCCAATGGTTGCCCCCGCTCGCGGGGGAAATGGCGTAGCCAAAGACGCCTCGGTCAGACCGTCTCCACGTTGGCGTAATCATGCAACTTTCCGCTTGCTCATCTCACGTAGCCCCCTTTGTCCTTCGGACATTTCCCCCGCTCAGCGGGGGAAACCCTGCCGCCTGTCCGCCCGGGCATACCCCGCGATCTCGCTGCGCTCGCTCACGCTCCTTTCGTAGAGCGAAAGGAGCGTGAGCGCGGTTAGACCTTGCGGTAGCGCCAGACGGCTATGGGGCCGATGATGAAGGTGAAGGCTAGCGTCCACAAGGCGGTGGGCCAGGCGTTTGTGATGATGGGGCCGCCTTGGGAGAGGGATCGGCCGAGGTCAACGGCGTAGGTTACAGGGTTGACTGATGTGAAGGGTTGGAGCCAGCCGGGCATGGTTTCGATGGGGACGAAGGCGGAGCTGAGGAATGTAAATGGGAAGACGACGAAGAACATCAGTGATCCTGCGCCTTCGGCGTTGCGAACGGATGCTCCGATGAATGCCGCGACCCATGAGAATCCGAAGGCGAATCCGGCGACCATGAATGGCACCGCGAAGCCGGGCCAGAAACCGCCGTGGAAGCGCATTCCGATGATGTATCCGACGGCGAGCATGAGGCAGGCTACGAATAGGCTGACGAGGGTTTCGGCGGCGACGCGTCCTCCGAGGACGGCGGAGCGGGCCATGGGTAGGGATCGGTAGCGATCGACCATTCCTTTCTGAAGGTCTTCGGCGAGTCCGACACCAGTCTGTGTGGCACTGAATAAAGTCATCTGGACGAGGATGCCGGGCATGAGGAAGTCGATGTAGTTGAGGTTTCCGGTGGGGATGGCGCCACCGAAGACGTAGTTGAAGAGGAAGATGAACATGACCGGTGACAGGGTCGAGAAGAGTAGGAGTTCGGGGGAACGTCGGTAGCGGATGAGGTTTCGCCACGTCATGATGGCGGTGTCGGCGATGATCCAGCGCGATTCGACGGCGATGGCGGATGCGAGTTCGGCGACCCCCCCTCTTAATCTCCCCCCAGAAGGGGGAGGTTGAGGAGGGAGGATTTGTGCGGTTCGGTTCATCGGAGTGTGGACTTGTGTGTAGTGCCGGTGTGGGGAGGATTAGGGTTCAACTGGTGGTAGTGCCCCCTTTGTCCTGCGGACATTCTCCCGCTCAGCGGGGGAAACCTTGCCTCTCCGCCCCAGGCTCGCCGTGCTCGCTTGCGCTCCTTTCGCTTTGCGAAAGGGGCTGAGTCCGGTACCGAGAGTTTTTAAGCGTTTTAACGGTCATGAGATTCGCCTGTAGCGCCAGGTTGCGAGGGTTCCGATTCCTATGACCATCAGGGCTATCCAGAAGGCGGTGATCCATGCGTAGGAAGCGAGGGGACCTCCCTGTGCCAGGTTGCGGCATAGGTTGACGACGTGAGTAATGGGGTTGACCTCGGCGAAGGCTTGTAGCCAGCCAGGCATGGTTTCTACAGGGACGAATGTGGAACTCAGGAAGGTGAGCGGGATGGCTATGAAAAATGTCGATGAGCTAGCGGTTTCTGCATTCCTTACCGAGACACCAACGAGTGCCGATACCCATGCGAATGCGAAACAGAACGCGGCGACTACAAGTGGTAGGATCAGCGCCGGCACGAGACCACCGTGGAAACGCATGCCAAAAAGCAGAGCGATCCCGAGTGTCCAATAGACGCTGGCGAAACTCACGAAGGTTGTCGCGCAGACACGCCCGCCCAACACCGCCGATCGAGCCATCGGCAATGATCGATATCTGTCTACGAAGCCTTTTTGCAGATCTTGGGCGATGCCTATGCCCGTGTTCATGACCGTGAAGAGGTTGTTTTGGATCAGAATGCCAGGCACCAGATAGTCGATGTAGTTGAAGTCTCTGCCTGCGCCGATTGCGCCGCCGAAAACGTAGTTGAAGAGCAACAGGAACATGACTGGTCCCGCGATCGTCGATGCCAACGTCTCAGGGTTACGGCGGTAGTGCATCAGATTCCGCCACGTCATCATCGCGGTGTCTGACATCAGCCATCGGAATTCATAAAGAACCGATCCGATGGCTTCGCGGAAGGGGGATTCGGGTGCTTGGAGGGTTTGTGTGGTCAACGCCAAGCGAGCCCCCTTTGTCCTGCGGACATTT
>JAAXHR010000457.1 GCA_012270805.1 Dehalococcoidia bacterium | reverse complement strand
GCGATGCTTGGATCGAGGATCATTGCGTCGTGGAAGCCGGCGACGTCGCCCGCGATGAAAACGTTATCGATGCTGGTACGCATCCAGTCGTCGTGGTTGGGCAGGTGACCGCCGAGTCCGGGATTGAAGGTGAGGTCGCAGCCCAGGAGACTGAGGAGCTCTAGATTTGGCACGAGACCGACGGCGAGGCATACGGTGTCGGTTGGGATTATCTTTTCGGTGCTGGCGACGGGATTGTTGTCGTCATCGATCTCGACGAGGACTACAGACTCGATATCATGGTCTGTGCCTGAGGCTTCGCTGACGGTGTGGGAGGTGTATAGCTCTACGCCCTGATTTTGCAGCTCGGCCATGAGGGATTCGTCGCCTTGCAGGGAGGATGACGTTTCAACGATGGCTGCAATCTCGATGCCGTTGTCGAGGGCCATCTTGGCGGTGTTCAGGCCGAGATTGCCAGAACCCAAGATGACTACGCGTCGTGATGATAAGGCGTGATAGCGATGCATCAGTGAGTGGGCGCCGTTGGCTCCGATCGCGCCGGCGAGTTGCCATCCTGCGAATCCGATGGACAAGTCGCGGGCCCCGGTTGCGACGATTAGGCGATCGAACTTGATCATCCATGACCACTGGTAGTTTGCAAGTCCGATCTGGGGACCGTCGAGAAGCCTGCTGGTATCGGAGTTGCCAAAGGCGCCCCAGACGCATGTGCCCAGCTGGATGTCGACGCCCGCTTGTTCGGCCTCGGCGAGCAACTTGTTGGCCGCGACAACGTTTGCCATCATCGCGGATTTGTCGCGCAGATCGTCTGTGTACCGATGGCCGAAAAGCTGGGGGACGTTCAGATCAACGATGGATGTTGGGATGGGATTTTCGTCGATGAGAGTGACGTGGACTCCTGTCTTTGCCGCTTCGATGGCGGCGGCAGTTCCTGCAATCCCCGCGCCCACTACTACCAGTGGTCTGGATTCCATGAAAGCTCCTTCCTGGAAATTGCCGTTCACCCTCTCCCGTCAAGGGAGAGGGGAGTGCCTTTTCGGTGATGTGGTCCCGGCTGGCAGTGATTCGTGCAGGGCTTCGATGTAGTTTGCCCCGAAGCCGCAGCATGATCCGATGACCTGCGCTCCCATTTCGACCCAGGTGGCCGCTTCCGCCGTCAGTTCCTCGGCGGTTTCTTCGTTAATGATGCTGGTGTCTTGCCAAGTCTCGAGGTAGTCGGACCTGCCGGCATCGGGATAGAGGGCGATAGGGCCGGACCACTCTTCGCGGGTAGCTTTCAGAGCCTTGGTGGTCTCGTCGATCCTGCTGTGGAAGACGGTGATCGCGTCGGGGTTGAGGGATGCGACATCGCGGATGCCTTCGGTGAGAGTCATCTCATAGTCGACTGATCGCCAGTTCGAGGTCCATAACGGCATCCCCATGCCACTACTGTAGGCGTTGCGGTCGTCACCAAAGCTCATCCTGACGGTCTGTCCGTCAGGTGCTACGGATGCGGTGAACCCGACCCAGACCGGCAGTCCGGTGGCGATTGCGGCTTCTGCGGCGATGACCCTGGAGTCGTTGTCGGCCCACATGTTTTCCATTAGGAAAAAGTCGATTCCAGACTCGGCCATGATGTCTGCCTGCTCATCGACGTAAGCCCTTAACTCTTCCGCCGGGAGGCTGGCTCCATAACCGAAGCCGGTGCCGCCTAGGAGTGTTCCGGTCCTGCCGTCTCGGATGGGGATCCGGCATGAGATTGAGCCTGCGATGTAGACGGGTCTCTCAACAGGGGTCCGGTCTCTCGCTTCGAGCGCGGCATCAACGGCGAGGACGTTTATCTCTCTAACCAGTTCGCCGTACCCGGATGCCTCAAGCGCGGGGCGCAAGGTGTTGAAGGTGTTTGTGGTGATGATGTCGGCTCCAGCGCGAATGTAACGCTGGTGCATCTGGCGGACAGTTGCGGGGTGTGTGTAGTTGCCGGGTCCGCACCAAGATGCAGGATGCATGGGGACACCCATGGCCTGGAGCTCGGTTCCGATGGCGCCGTCGAGGATGACGACTTCGCCGTTGTCGATGCGGTCTTTTAGGTCCTTATAGCTGGACATGCCCTGAACCTCCGTTGCGGTTCGTCGCGCGATGGCTCGGGTTGCCGAATATTATGCTTCTTTGAGCGCGAGTTGTGCACGATTTTTCGGAGTTTTTTTTGCGCATGGAGATGTGTTACAAAACCAAGGGATGGATACGAAAGAATGTGAGTTTGAAGATCGGTGATTAAAGCGTAGATTGGAGGTCAGCGATGGCTAGGAGTGCGTCCGAGAAGGAGATGAGTTTTGAGGAGCGAGTCGCGGCGGCGAAGGCTGCTGGGAAGCCGGTGTTGCTGAGCGGGGGGAATCCCCAAATCGCAAAGGGCGACGGCGATGGACCAGTGCAGGCTTATATTGCAGCGATGCCGGAGTGGAAGCAGGATATCGGGCGTCGGTTGGATGATCTGATCGTGCGGGAGGTGCCGCATGTGAAGAAGGCGGTCAGGTGGAACTCGCCGTTTTATGGAGTTGAGGGTATGGGGTGGTTCGCGAGTATGCACGTGTTCACGCGGCATGTGAAGGTGACGTTTATGAATGGGGGTTCGTTGGAGCCTTTGCCGCCTTTGGTGGGCAAGAGCCCGGGGGAGCGGTGGGTGAACATCCCGGAAGATGGGTTAGATGAGGAACAGATGGCGGAGTGGGTGCGCCAGTCGGCGGGATTGCCGGGATGGGATGGGTTTTGAGGGGGTAGCTGGCCCGAAAGAAGCATCTGTCAAGTAACGGGTCAGGCAGTGTTGACGTGTATGTCATTCCGAGCGCATTGAGGGATCTAACCACCGCGCTCTGGGATTGACGTCTCGGATTCTTCGCTCCGCTCAGAATGACATGATGGTGCGATTAATGACATGATGAGGCGGTTGCGAGTGGCAGGGCAGAGGGAAGATTTTCTGCCAACAGCATGTCGGGCATACCCCTGCTCGCTACACTCACGTCCCCTTTCGTTTCGAAAGGGGACAGCAGGGAGCGTCAGTGCGACGAAACTTGCCCGCCGTCGATGTTGATGGATTGGCCGCTGATCCAGTGGCCTTCGTCGGAGCAGAGGAAGACGATGGTGTTGGCGACGTCAGTTCCGGTTCCGGTGCGGCCCATGGGGATGTTGGTCTCTAGCCGCTCCCATTCCTCACGGCCGCCGGGGGTGTTGTCACGCTTGTTGTCCCAGCGTGAGGTGTCGATGACGCCTGGGCAGACGGTGTTGACGTTGATGTTGTGGGGTCCGAGTTCTTTAGAGAGGCTGCCGGTGAGGCCCTGGAGGCCCATGTTGGCGACGACGTACGCTGCGAAGTTGCGGGGCTGGATCTTGCCGGCGATGGATGAGACCATGATGATGCTTCCGACTGTGCCTTGTCGGATCATGGCCTGGGCTGCGGCTTTGGAGGCGTAGTAGGAGCCGTGAAGCTTGATGTCGAGGACGCGGTGCCAGATGGCGTC
>JAAXHR010000233.1 GCA_012270805.1 Dehalococcoidia bacterium | reverse complement strand
GGGCGTGCCGGGAGCGTTATCGAACCGATAGCTTCGATCTGTGCGCCGACCCATGTCGTTATCGAGAGCTCCAAATCGGTCGCCGAGAGTTTTACTCGTGCGTCCTCAGCCTCGATCAGGATGTTCTGAGTGATGGGCAGTGTTGCTCTCGACGGCACTGCTCGGTTAACCACGCGAAGTCCGCGCGCCAGATTTTCCTGTATGCAAGTAATCTTCATTCCGACCAATCCAGAAATCTAGTCTTCTTCCCGGTGAGTCCACTAGCAGTTCGCAAATTCTAGAATCACGCTGTGCCCGACATTGGAATCGTTCGACGGGACTCGGTATTTCTTCGCTGTAATGATACAGCGTGGTAGAGATTCTCCTTGAGTTCAACTCCAGTTCAATCGCAACTAAACTCTGAAAGCAGCGTTATGCCCTCCGACCACCGCGAAATTTCCCAATCTGAACCAGTTGGTGAAGTTCCGAGCGCGAAGATGGGATTCGCCACGATTGATCTGGATCGGGAACGGAGGACCGGTTTTCCCGAGGTCGTTATGGGTGAAGGGAAGACGCCAGAGCACATCGCCGGCATCGCGAAGCGGATATACGATGCGTCGGGGATGGTCCTTGTCACTCGGTCGAATCCTGACGCTGCGGAGGCGGTACGGGCGGCAGTTCCGAGTGCCCGTTTCATAGAAACTTGCGGTGCGATATGGGCCGACGATCGCGGACTGGAACCCAGGTATCACGGCCTGATCGTCGTGTCAGCAGGCACCGCCGATATGCCCGTCGCAGACGAGGCTGATATCGTGGCCAGACTAATGCTCTGCGATGTTCAGCGCATCAACGACGTCGGTGTTGCGGGGATACACCGGCTGCTCGCGCACAAAGAGGTTTTACAGTCGGCGCGGGCGATTGTGGTGGTTGCAGGTATGGATGGCGCGTTGCCCAGTGTTGTCGGTGGGCTTGTCGAGGCACCTGTGATCGCAGTTCCCACCAGCAACGGTTACGGTACCGGATTGGAGGGTTTCGCAGCGATGCTGACCATGCTGAACTCGTGCTCGCCGGGGGTTTCGGTGGTTAATATCGACGCTGGGTTTTCCGCGGGGTATCAAGCCGCCTTGATTTGTCGAAGCTGAACTCATCTGGACAATCGCTGTCACTCCATGTCACTCCATGTCATTCCGAGCTCAGTGAGGATCTCCCGTCGGATGCTTCGGATGCGCTCGGCGTGACTGACGCT
>JAAXHR010000111.1 GCA_012270805.1 Dehalococcoidia bacterium | reverse complement strand
CTCGGTGGCGAACTTGGCTCACGCGATCCCATACACCCCAACGACCACGTCAACAAGGGCCAGTCCTCCAACGATGTCATCCCGACCTCCATCCAAGTCGCCGCCGCTGTCGCAATCGCCGACTCGCTCCTGCCCGCGATGCAGGAACTAGAAGACGGACTGCGCGCCAAGTCCGAAGAGTTCTGGAACGTCGTCAAGACCGGTCGGACGCACCTCCAAGACGCCACTCCCATCCGCCTTGGACAAGAGTTCCTAGGCTACGCAGGGCAGATCGAGTACGGTCGCGACCGCGTCCAACATGCTCTCGACGAACTCGCCGTGTTGCCTCTAGGCGGAACCGCCGTAGGCACAGGCATTGGAATGCACCCCGAATTCGCCAAACGCGTCATCGCCAAACTCAGCGATCGAACCGGCATCTCATTCTCCGAGACCGACAACCATTTCCAGTCCCAAAGCACCATCGATTCTGTAGTCAGCGCATCCGGCGCCCTCAAAACCGTCGCTGTAAGCCTGATGAAGATATGCAACGACTTGCGCTGGCTCGGATCCGGCCCCCGTGCCGGCATAGGCGAGATCGCACTGCCCGAAGTACAGCCCGGCTCCTCCATCATGCCCGGCAAGGTTAACCCCGTCATCGCCGAGTCGGTAACAATGGTCTGCGCCCAAGTCATCGGCAACGACACAACCATCGCCATCGCCGGACAGTCCGGCAACTTCGAGCTCAACGTCATGATGCCGGTCGCCGCGCACAACCTCCTTGAATCAATAGACCTTTTGGCGGCATCTTGCGTCAACCTCCAACGGCAATGCGTTTCAGGCATCGAGGCGACTGACAAGGGGCCGTCTATGGTTGCCCAAGGCCTCGCCATCTGTACCGCCCTAGCCCCCATCGTCGGCTACGACGCCGCAGCCGCAATCGCCCATGAAGCATCTGAAACCGGCGAAACCATTCGCCAAGTGGCCCTGCGCAGAACGGATCTGGACGAAGAAGCACTGGACGCCGCACTTGACCCCTTCTCCATGACCGAACCGAACCCCAATATCTCCGCAAGCGGGTAACCTCTTCTCGAATCCCCTTACCACTGCGAACACGAGCACTTAATGGTAGGGAACGTCCGTACAGCGAACCCGAGATACGGTTAGATCAGTCGCAATGTCATTCGACGGCAGTATGATGTTTCCAAAACGCACACAAAACGCTATAATTGTCGTATGAAAGAAGATTTCGACTGGAACACCGAGAAGAACTTGCAGTTGATTGAACAGCGCGGTGTCTCGTTCGAAATCGTTCTCTCAGCGATCGAGCGGGGCGGGCTGTTGAATGTTGTCGATCATCCGAATCAAAATCGTTATCCAGGCCAGTTAATCTACGTGGTTGACGTCAACGAGTATGTCTATCTCGTGCCTTTCGTGATTCAGGACGATGGCAGCCGATTTTTGAAGACAATCATTCCAAGCCGGAAAGCAACTAGAGACTATCTCGGGAGGAGATGAAGATGACTGATCTGTTGGATGCCGAAGAACGTGAGATTCTCGAACGATTCGAGCGAGACGGGTTGCGGCGGACAGCTGATGCCGCCGATGAGATCGAGGCCGCGCGTCGGGCTGCCCGAGCGACGTTCAACAAAACCCGCCGAGTGAATCTGCGCGTCACGGAGCGCGACTTTAATTTGGCCCACTCTAGAGCAAGGGAAGAAGGTATTCCTTATCAAACGCTTTTGTCGAGTGTGATCCACAAATACCTGTCAGGTCGGTTGAGCGAAAAACGTTGAGTTCAGGTCACGGTACTTGGTTCTCCACTACCGAACCTAGCCCCACCATCTCCGCAAGCGAGTGAAACCGGCAGACAAGATCGGAAAGCGGCTATTTCGCGCCTCAATAGGCTTCCTCGTGATCGCGATTTTCACGACCGCGGCTTGCGAAGACCTTGAAATCGCCGACTACAACTCCGAGTTCCGACCCGTCCCAACAGTAGCCCCCGGTCCGACCGCCGAGCGCGCTCCCACCATCGCAGTCGCACCAACCACAACGCAATTCGAAGGTTTCAAACAAGCACCAACTGCCGAAAAGTTCGAAGGGTTTAAGCAAGCACCGAGGATAACTCCAGCTGAAGATTTCGAGCAAGCACCCACCGTCACCCAGTTCGAAGGCTTCGCAGGTGACGAAGACCCCTGCACAACTTTTCTGCAACAACCATCACCCCAAAACGCCGAACGCGCCGCCGAATGGGCAATGGGACACCTAGACGGCGCTGGCGGTCAGATCGATCCCAACGACACCTCACAAGTCACCGCCGCCTGTCAAGCTGTGCTAAACCGGTAAGGGCAGGTTTAAAAACTGCCCACCCTACATGGGGTACCAAGGTGGG
>JAAXHR010000409.1 GCA_012270805.1 Dehalococcoidia bacterium | reverse complement strand
TGGGGGCTGCGCGAAGTGGCTCGAAACACCACGCCGCGATCATCGGCATCGGGCGAGGGAAACGGATCGGAGCAGTACAAGTCCGCTAGAAGATTCTTTTCGACAGAGGGGAAATCCGTCAGGAACGATCTCCTCGCCGCCAGAAAGCCTTTCAGACGCGAGATCTCATCGTCAAATTCGGCGTTGGTGCCAAACTTGGCTCCGTCCAGATAAACGTCCGACTTGATCAACTCGTACGTTGAATCGATCTCGGCCTCCACCGCGGCGAATCCGTGCTCGATGACGAAGCTGACCTTGCTCCAGAACGACTCGCGCCAGGCGTCGTATTCCATCAACCTCTGAAATAGAAGATTGTGGTTCAGATGGGGGTGTTCGGAGACCGTTTCAAAGTAGGGCTGGTATTCTCCGGTCCAGTAATTGCCGAAGGAAGCATCGTGATCCCAGGGTAAGATTTGCTGCAAGCGCCCCCTCTGGTCGAAATAGAGCAGGGTATTCTTCGTCACGGCGTCTATACTGGAGATCGCATAGGCGACCGCAAAGTATTGCAGCACATTCTCCACATCCACCAGCAGGGAAATCCGCTCTTCAAAATCCTCATACGTCAGATAGAGAAGCTGATTGAATAGCCGCTGCCCATCGATATAGTCGGATTCACCTCCCACCTTCTTGTTCCACGACCAAAGGTAGGTGTCGTAATCCAGCAATGGCGCTGTATTCCCACCGTGATCCTCGGATTTGTAGAGACTTCCGAGCTCGTAGTCGTACCGCCGAAGAAGATCCTGATCGGGCTCCTCTACCTGGACGAAGACGCCCATGAAGTCATCGTTGACCATCAGGCTGATGTGCTCGGTGTTCGGCGCTGGATGACCGATGAACTGATACAACCTCATGGCCAGCGCGTTGCGCATCAACGAGAGATCCGAGTATTCCGCGTTGAGGTTGAGCTCCCTGACTCCAACCGGATTGGATGAATCCTCAAACCAGACCTTCCAGCTTTTCTTTGAATAAAAACGGGCCGTTTCGCCCCGGAATCGCACCTCGCACTCGAGAACCTCTCCCGCGAAGGAAAATTGGGCGGGATAGCGGACATTGCTGTGGGGGGACTGGTAGAGGGCACTCAGGTCGGCGGGATCGACGGTCA
>JAAXHR010000440.1 GCA_012270805.1 Dehalococcoidia bacterium | reverse complement strand
TTGTAGAATATTTGTGTTATTATTGGTTGTATCGGATTGGATGAAGGAAAGAGGTGATGGAGAGGGGTGAAGCGTGATGGCAGGTGGGAATGATTTGCCGCGGAAGTTTATGTTGAGCGACGGCGTGGTGGCGCGGATGGATCCGGTTTGGTTTGTGAAGCGGTTTCTGGGTGCGAAACCTTGGTCGAAACAGAGGGATGTGCTGAGGGCGTTGCGGGATCACGATTTGGTGGCGGTGCGTTCGTGCAACGGTTCTGGCAAGACGTTTACGGCGGCGTTGGCGACGCTGTGGTGGCTGTGTGCGCACGATGAGGCGATGGTGATCACGACGGCGCCGTCGGAGCGTCAGGTCAAGGAGCTGCTGTGGCGTGAGATTCGGCATCTTCACGGGAAGAATCCGGAGTTGATCGGTGGGAAGTTGACGTCGACGCGGCTGGAGCTTTCAGAGAAACGGTTTGCGTATGGCTTTTCAACGGACACTGCGGGTCGTTTTCAAGGGTTCCACAGTGAGAACATTCTGGTGATCGTGGATGAGGCAGCGGAGGTGCGTGAGTTCATCTTTGACGCGATATTCGGGTGTCTGACGTCGGAGAATGCGAAGATGCTGATGATCGGTAACCCATCGAGCTTGGCGGGTACGTTCTACGATGCGTTCCACAAGAATCGTTCTCGGTGGAAGACGATTCACATCTCGGCGTTCGACACACCGGCATTTCGGCAGGAGGAAGGTGTGACCGGAGCGGGCCCCCTTTATCCTTCGGACATTTCCCCCGCAGATCGGGGGAAATCCGGCAACTCGGCCACTACGTTACTCGCGTCCCCTGATACTGTTCCGGCGGGGATGGCGACGCCGAAATGGGCGGAACTGATAGCGGATCAGCGCGGGATGAACTCATCGGATTACCAGTTCCGAGTGCTTGGCGAGTTTCCTGAGGAGGCTGATGATACGCTCATCGCGTTGCGGCTGATCGAGGCGGCGGTAGGACGTGATTTTGAGGTATTGAGCGGAGATGAAGCGGTGATGGGTGTGGACGTGGCACGGTACGGTAATGATCAGACGGTTGCGATCGTGCGTCGTGGTTCTTCGGTGGTCGATATGTTGTCGTTCGGCCGGTCTGATCTGATGGGGACGACTGGTCGTGTAATTGATCTGGCACGCAGGCATGGTGTGAAGACGATGCATGTCGACGAAGTTGGGCTTGGAGCGGGTGTAGTGGATCGTGCACGTGAACTGAATTCGGTGCAAACGATAGGCGTTAACGGAGGGAGTAAGGCGAAGGACAGTGATCGTTATCTGAATCTGCGTGCGGAGATGTACGATGGTTTGCGTCAACGTTTTGCGGATGGAGATATATCGATTCCGGACGATTCGGAGCTGATCTCACAGCTTGGGTCGTTGACGTTCAGTTACACGTCGCGCGGTCAGCTGCAGATCGAGAGCAAGGATCGGATTCGGAGTTCTGGGCGTCAGAGTCCGGACAAGGCAGATGCATTGGCGTTGGCGTTTTCTAGAGGGAGTGATGGGAGTCCGTTGCAGATGTGGATTTTGTCTCGGCATGGTTCGCCGGATTCATCTTCGCGGAGGAGTAGAAGGAGAAGAAGGATTGGGCGGGATTGGTGGGATTAGGGGGTGAAGTGTGGTTTGCTCCTGCCCCGAGCATCCCCCTGCGTTCGCTTCGCTAAGCGAAAGGGGACTGTGTTTCTGTTTCCCGCCGATTCAGGTGCAGGTGTATGATGCAATGAACCTCTGACATCGGCGGTCGGCGCCGCGTAGCTCTGCCCTCCTCTTGCGCTTCTGCGAACTCTTCCTTGGCTCATCAAACCCGTATAGCGCACTCTCGGACGGAGCGCATCAAGCCTTGGTCGTCGTTCAAGCACTACAACTTCTCGGTGCTGTGGGCGGCGCAGGTGACGATGACGATGGCGATGACGCTGCGTTTGCTATCGACGAGTCAATGGATATTCGACGAGACTGGTTCGGCGGCACAGCTGGGGATTCTGGGTGCGGTGCAGTTGTTGCAGATGCCGGTGGTGATCTACGGTGGTGCGCTGGCGGATGTAATGAACCGCAAGGTTCTGATGGCGATGACGCAGTCGGTTTCGTTCATCTCGTTACTTGTGCTGACGATTCTGGCGTTTGGCGAGGTTTTGGCGCCGTGGCACATCTGGGTGGTTACCGGGTTGACGGGAATGGTGAACATGCTGGGGAGTTCGGCGCGTCCAGCAATGCTGCCGCGGGTGGTGCCGCGTTCCCACCTCACAAACGCGGTTACGATCTCGACGTCGACGATGCAGGTTGCGGCGATCACGGTACCGTTCCTGTTCGGTCCGCTCTACATCAACTTCGGGATCGGCCCTACTCTTCTGGTGACGACGTGCATCGCCGCGGCGAGCATGATAGCGCCACTGATCATCCAAGTTTCAGGCGCGCCGGAAGAAGGCAGCGGCGGCGGCGTAAAGCTGCGGACGATCATCGAAGGCTTTCACTTCGTCAGGACACACCCGATACTGCCGGGCCTTTACCTGCTCGATATCGGCGTCACGATCGTCAGCTTCTATCGGATGCTGTTCCCATTCTTCTCTCACGAGCTCTACGGGATGGGCGCGCAGGGCACGGCGATGCTAACCTCGGCGAACGCCTTGGGCGGCGTGTGCGGGAGCATGGTCGTGTTCATCACTGAGCGGTGGCGTCGCAAGGGCATGATCGTGCTGGTGGCGACTCTGATCTACGCGCTGCTGCTCTTTGCTTGGGGGTTCAACCGCGTCGATCTTGTAGACAACCCGCATTTGACGCTGGGGTTGTTCGATTTCTCGTGGACCATCAACTACATCTTCGCCATCGGGCTGGGACTGGTCGCGCTGCTTGGGGGCACCGATGCGGTGGGTATGACGATGCGGCAGGCGTTGGTACAGTTGACCTCGCCAGACAATATGCTCGGGCGCGCTAGCAGTGCTCACTCGTTCTCGGCGATGGGCGCGAACCATCTGGGTCAGATGGAAGTGTCTTTCGTGGGCGGGATTATCGGCGCAGGCAACGTGATAGTGCTGGGAGGTGTCATCTCGGTGATCGTTGTGTTCGCGATTTGGCGGTTGGTGCCGGGGATTCGGAATTATCGTTACCGGCCGCAAAGGCGGCCGCGATAACAGGTTGGATAGCGCGCCGCCTCGGCTCTTGCCCCTGCTGTCGCTTTGCTCAGATTCTTTGGGATCGGATGACAAGGAGTAACATATATCTACAACGTCCGTTGAACTATACGGTTCAAGGAGATCGTCATGAAGTTACGAGTAATACTGGAAGAAGACGAAGGTGGGTGGATTACGGCATATTGCCCGGACCTCCCTGGCTGCGTATCTCAAGGCAAGGGCATTGCAGATGCGAAAGCCAACATCAAGGAAGCCATTGAACTCTATTTGGAAGTCGTGCTCGAAGACGCATTGGCGGAGAATCGCCGCAAACATCCTGAAGCCCGACAAGAACAATCTACGTCCTCAGCTAATGGTCATGTTGAAGCTCATTTCCGTCTAGAGGCGACGGTCTGAAATGGTGCAACTGCCGGTTGTGTCTGGGGATGAGTTTGTGCGGGCAATGCGACGCGGCTGGCTTCCGACATGTTCGAACGCGGGGCAGCCACATGGTTTTAACGCACCAAAACGGTGTAACGCTGTCCGTGCCAAGGCATCGAGAATTGCGACGGGGAACGTTAGTCGCCTTGCTAAGATATGCGGGTATTTCACGCAACGATTTCGTGCGTTACTTGCGAAGGCATTGAGTGTTCCGATTAACGCGGAACCATCTTGAGGATCGGGCCGCCGAACCGTAAGACGTAAACCTCGCCTTCAGTGTCGACGCCGAAGGAGGTTATGCCGGGGTTGTCGTATTCTCTGCCTTCGGGGGCAACAGGTTTGAGAGCGGTGCTGCCGGTTTCGGGGTTTTCGGCGCTCATCACGCGTAGTTCGCCTTTGCAGTGGTCGGAGTAGAGGTAGTTGCCGGTGAGCTTCGGGATGTCGTCGCCGCGGTAAACGGGACCAGCGATTACCGAACAGTGGCCGGAACGTGGCGGATAGTCTTCGACGGGCAGTGCCATTCCCGTCTTGTTGCAGTCGGTGCGGGGGCGGAAGCAAGCAGTGCCTTCCATGGTGCTCCAGCCGAAGTTGGTGCCGCCGCCGGTCTTGGTGCTGACGACGTTGATCTCGTCGCGGTAGCTCTGCCCTACGTCGCCGATCCACAAGAGGTCGGTTTCGGCGTCGAAAGTCATGCGCCAAGGGTTGCGAAG
>JAAXHR010000388.1 GCA_012270805.1 Dehalococcoidia bacterium | reverse complement strand
TCGACCGTACAGAAGCCCTCATTGCAGAGTTGGAATCTGCCCGGCGACGAGCAACGCAACTGGAAGAACAGCTTTTACGACAGTCCGTAGACGGTCAGGCATCACCAGCGAAAGTCCTAGATTTCGAACTGAATGTCAACGGTAGTGATATTCCCGTACAGGTTCGCAACATCCCCGCTTCTAGCGTAGACGCGATGCGTCGCATCGGCGATCACATGCGCGACCGCCTCGGCAGCGGTGTCGTCGTGCTAGGTAGTGTCGTCGGTGACCGCCCCGTCATTATCGTCATGGCCACGCCCGACATCGCCGGCAAGGTCGTCCACGCAGGGCACATCGCCAAAGGCATCAGTGCCACCATCGGCGGCGGCGGCGGCGGACGTCCTGATGCCGCACAGGCCGGTGCCCGCGACCCCTCTCGCATCGACGAAGCGTTGAGGAACGCTCGATCAGTAGTGGAATCGCTTACCGATTCAGCTGCATAAACGAAGGTATAGGCATGATTGGAGATCGCGTCAGAGACCGTCGTAAACGCCCGGGCAGGTGCCTCGGTGTAGATTTCGGACTCGCAAGAGTCGGCCTCGCTGTTTCAGACCCCGAACGTGTGATCGCATCACCCGTCAAAGCCGCCGCGACCGACGACGCGCTCATGCGTATCAAATCGTTGGTGGACGAACGGGGCGTGACCGAAATCGTCGTTGGTGTCCCGCTCCACATGGACGGCAGCATGTCGCCGATGGGCGAAGAGGCGATCGCTTTCGTCGCTCAGTTGAGATCTGTCGTTGATGTTCCTGTCGTCACTGCCGACGAGCGTCTAAGCACAGTAGAAGCCGAAAGAGTCCTGAACGAAGTCGATTCAACATCCCAACGTCGCCAACGCGTAAAAGGAAGAGTCGATTCCGCCGCCGCCGCGATAATCCTCCAGACCTATCTCGACGGCGGGTAGCAAACAGTCTGGTCCGAAAGTTAGGTGTCGCCTCTCGGTATAGGATTTATCTAAACGCGAACCCCGAAACACTTCCAAACCGAAACTCATGACCACCAGCAACTTCGGCATCATCGGCTACCCGTTAGGACACACACTTTCGCCCGTGTTCCAGAACGCCGCACTCAAACACTACGACATTGATGAGTTGTTCGAAGCTTGGCCGACCCATCCCGACGATCTCGCCACGAAAGTCGAATCGTTCCGTGACGATGGTTTCCTCGCCAGTTGCGTTACATTGCCGCACAAACAGGCCGTCATACCCATGATCGACGAACTCGCCGACACCGCAGTTGCCGTCGGCGCCGTCAACTGGATCATCAACAACAATGGACACCTAACTGGCCACAACACCGACTCGCCAGGATTTCTCCGCGCCCTGACTGAACTCGGCGAGTTCGACCCCGTCGGAAAATCGGCACTCGTCTTTGGCGCAGGCGGTGCCGCGCGAGCAATCGTCCATGCGCTCAAANNGACCTCTTGGTAAATACCTCATCGATGGGAATGGACGGCGGACCCGCGCCCGATGCCACTCCAGTCACCGCCGATGCCATATCTCCCGATGCAGTGGCCTACGACGCCGTCTACGCTCCCCCGATGACGCCGTTCCTCAAAGAGGTGGAGAAAGCCAGAGCCAAATCGCTCCGTGGCTTTACCATGCTCTTGCTCCAAGGCGCGGTCGGCTTCGAATTGGCGACCGGCAAACCGGCTCCCGTGGACGAAATGTTTGAAGCAGTGAGACGGGCCACTTCCTAATGACACACTTCAGATACTTAACCGCGGGCGAATCCCACGGCCCCGGACTGACCGTGATAGTGGAGGGCGTACCTGCCGGGCTCCCAATTGACGAAGACTACGTCGAGGAGCAGATGGCGCGCCGTCAGAAGGGATACGGCTCCGGCGGACGCATGAAGATCGAGAAGGATCGCGCCGTCATCCGCGGCGGTGTCCGCCATGGTGAGGCGCTGGGCTCTCCCATCGCTATGTGGATCGAGAATAAAGACTTCGCCAACTGGACCGATGCCATGTCCGTCGCTGATGTCGGAGACGATGTCGACAAGAAGACTCACACTCGAATCGTCCCCGGCCACGCCGATTTTCCTGGTGCGCTCAAATATCTGCACCACGACGTCCGAAACGTCCTGGAACGCGCCTCAGCCCGTGAAACCGCCGCCCGCGTTGCCGCATCGACCGTCGCCAGACGTATCCTCGAACAGTTCGACATCGACATCCGCTCGCACGTTATCAGTTGTGGGGCCGAGAAATCGCCTACCATTGATCCGTCCGAAATCGACTGGGACGCCGTCGAAGCCTCGGAGGTCCGGGCTTGGAACAGCGATGCCGACGACCGATTCCGCGCCGCTATCGACACCGCCAAAAAGGAACGCACCACCATCGGCGGCGTCATGGAGATCATCGCCTTCGGAGTGCCCGTCGGCCTCGGCAGCCACGTCATGTGGGACCGCAAACTCGACGGTAGGCTCGCTCAAGCCATGACCAGCATCAACGCCGTCAAGGGTGTCGAGATCGGATACGGCTTCGACAACACTGCCCGATGGGGCAGGGACGTGCACGACGTCATCGTGCCCGATCCGTCCGATCCACGACGATTCCGCCAGTTGACCAACCACGCCGGCGGCATTGAAGGCGGAATGTCGAACGGCAACCCTGTGGTCGTCCACGTCGCAGTCAAACCGATAGCGACGATGACCCGACCGTTGCCTAGCATTGATATCAATACTGGAGAGGTGATCGAAGCCGCGTACAACCGCTCCGACATCTGCCAGATCGCCCGCGCATGCCCGATCGGCGAAGCGATGATGGCGCTGGTTCTTGCCGACGCTTTCCTAGAGAAGTTCGGCGGCGATTCCATCGCCGAGACGCGTCGGAACTACGACTCTTACATCGCCTCTCACCAAGAGTTCGGGATCGGTGTAGTCGCGTAGGGTGAAACCGAACGGCAACATCTACCTTATCGGCTTTTCCGGCACCGGAAAGTCCCTCAGCGGTATCAGAGCCGCAGAACTGCTCAAACTCCCGTTCGTCGACATGGACGACCTGATCGAGTACCGCACCAGAAAGACGATTCCTGAGATCTTTGAACACGACGGCGAGGAGGTGTTCCGCAAGATCGAGACCGACATCCTTCACGAACTCGCTGACAAGACCAGCCGCGTCGTCTCCACCGGCGGCGGCGTTCCGGTTCGCGAAATCAACCGTCAGGTCATGCGAAACAGCGGCATCATAATTCTCTTGACCGCATCCCCCGAGACTATCCACCGTCGATTAACCACATCCCAGAGCCGTAACCGCACCCTACGGCCGATGCTCGGCGACGATGCCCCCGAGCATCGGATCGCCAACCTGCTGGCCGAGCGAACCGAGGCATATTCGTGCGCCGACCGATCGATCGATACCGAAGGGCTGTCCCACCGTCAAGTCGCCGTTGCCATCCAAAGCGTCTGGCAAGAACTGTCATCCAGCTCAGGATCCAGTCAGGACGCCCCCGATGTTTAACTACACCCGGGGTGCGGAAGACCCTGCCGCAACCGTCAGAACTTCCCAAGGCGACTACCGCGTGATGGTGTCGAGGGGCGCCATCGAGGCCATCGGACCTGAGATGCGGCAAGCTGGCGTCAACGGGAGAGCATTTCTCATCGCTGACTACGCTATGTTCCCGCTGCTCGTCCGACGTGCACACGAAGCCCTCGAACGCGGCGGATACGAGACCCATGCGCTCATCCTCGAACTCGGCGAAGAAGCCAAGACCATCGCTACCGCAACCAAGGTTTACGAGTGGCTTGCCGAGCAGCGCGCCGAACGCACCGACTGCATTGTTTCCATGGGGGGCGGCGTGACCTCCGACTTAGTCGGTTTCGTCGCCGCGACGTGGCTCCGGGGTGTTCCAGTCGTCCACGTCCCCACAACACTCGCTGCTATGGTTGACGCCTCTATCGGCGGCAAAGCCGCTGTAAATCTCCCCATCGGCAAGAACCTTGTCGGTGCTTTCAAACAACCGCGCCTAGTCATTCACGACATCGATTTCCTCGATACTCTTCCCCGTCGCGAACTCGCCGCTGGTTGGGCCGAAGCTGTCAAACACGCCCTCATCCTTGACAACGACCTCCTCAACACTTTCGAAACACATGCTGAAGACTTGGCTACCCTCTCAGGCGACCTCGTCGAACCTGTCATTCGGCGTTCCGTCGAAATCAAAGCCGAGATCGTCTCCGCAGACGAGTTCGAAACCGGCAACGAACGCGTCCTGCTCAACTACGGCCACACCATCGGTCACGCCATCGAAGCCGTAACCGAATACGGAACCTACCTCCACGGTGAAGCTGTCAGCATCGGCATGATGGTCGCCGTCGGAATATCCCGACGCCAAGGCCTCATATCCGAAGAGTTAGTAGACCGTCAAAGGGTTCTCCTCCAACGATTCGAACTCCCGATAGCGTTGAGCGATGTCGACCCCGAAACCCTCCTCCAAGCCACCACCTCAGATAAAAAATCCCGCGGCGGCAAAATTCGCTGGGTCCTCCTAAGAGGCCCCGGCCGCGCCACAACAAGTCGAGAAGTCTCTGCAAGAACAGTCCGCGCCGCCCTAAACGATGTCCTAACCAACTAATCGTCCACTTCGCAAAGCGAGGAGGACGCGTGGGAGTGTAGCGCCTACGCGGGGAGAGCCCTCGCCTATCCGCCCGCGACCGCAGGCACGATGCTCACTTCGTCTCCATCCGACAGACTGGTGTCGGTCCCGTCAAGATACCGAATGTCCTCGCCGTTGACGTAGATGTTGACGAAGTGTCGAAGCTCCCCAGAGTCGTCGCATAGCCGAGCCTTGATCCCTGGGAATGAGCCGTCCAACGACTCGATCATCGCCGACACGTCGCCACCATCGGCGCTCACCGTTGACTGTTGATCGGTCAGCCGCCGCAAAGGCGTCGGTATCTTAACTGAAACTGCCATTCTGTCTGTTACTCCGTCAATCACCGCCGCGACACACGGCGATCTCGTTCGCTTCTCGAATGATTCTAGACGATAAGCATTGTCTGATCGTATCGAGATGGATCTAGTGAGGTCAGTCGACGACTACATTCAACTCAAAACAATGGGTTCGTGGAACCTGGAGCCCATAACCTCGATTTGAGGCATTACCCGAAACGTCTCGAGCCTTCCAATGGCACTTCAAACACTGACGCTACGAGCGCGCGATGGCTTGACGACCGGAACCTAGGTAGCGTCTTTTTCCGTCGTCCATTCCACTAGGAGCCAGATGAGACCTGCCACGAAAAAAGCGACGACAATCGCTATCAGAACTGGAATCATGTTGTTGCCTTCACTCCTTGAGTTGTTCAAATGCCGCGTAAGTCAACGCAGTGGTTAAATCTACCACACCCACAAGTGCGCAGTTGAATTCGATTACCCGCGGGCTACGCCGCTACGTCCATAATCATCTCATCGAAAGATCTCACATCCGCATCGATTGTCGTGACCCGTATCGTGTCCGCAACAGCATCCATCGTCTTCAACCCGCTGCCCGTGATCAACGCAACCGTCTCCTCATGGCGACCAATCGCACCGCTCTCCGCAAGCTGTTTCAGCGCTGAAATCACAACACCGCCAGCCGTCTCCGCGAAGATGCCCTCCGTCTCCGCGAGCAGCCGAATGCCCGCCGCAACGTCCGCTTCCGGAACGAT
>JAAXHR010000026.1 GCA_012270805.1 Dehalococcoidia bacterium | reverse complement strand
TGTCAGGCGAATACCCTATCTGTACAGACTGAGCTTATCAATTGAACCACCCAGAACAGTGAGGGCGGATTTGTATCGTCCTTTCCCAAGGAAGCTAGCTACCTTAAACATGTCTGGTAAATTTTGCGGCGACAAACGAAAACGAATAGCATCGAGCAACGATGAATGTATCTGTGCATTCTTGAGACCTCTAATCCAGTAAAAAGTAGGTGCCCCGTTCCAAAGCGAGAACTGAAATAATGCGAGTTTGTGTGTTTCTCCGATATGTATTTTCTCTCGATTCGCGTACCATTTCCATACGGTAGCCGCCGGTGGACAAGCGTCGGAACGTCCACTAGACATAACGGTCCATGCCGCGATTTCTTCGTCCATCGTTTCAGGCGCGACCGTGAAACTCATCCCCTTTATCGGAACTGACTCTGGAGAATCTTCAATGATGAATCGCTTGCCCGTCTTATCCTCTGGATCCTGACTCAATATGTAGACGTCACTCGATAAAGGCATGTTTACTACTTTAGTTACCTTGTCTAGAAGTGCCTCTCTAAACTGGTCGATTCGTCGCTCAATTACGTCGTCAAAGTCCCGTGAGTCGCCCAAGTGATTACCGCCACTTCGTCGTACATAAAACGTACCCTTACGCAGTACAATTTTGGTTTTGCCGCTTGGGTAGTTGAATTGACCGTCTTTCGAGATCATGTGAGTTCGCCCGGTCGACTGTGGGATGAAGACTACCGTAACCGTCTTTCCCTCAATTCTAAAGGTCTTGCTCCTTAAACCCGTAACTTCGGGCTCTAAGTGTCTATTTATCTTCTGCTGAATGTTGTTGGAATCCTTCAACACGTTCGCAACTGCTCTGGTAACGCCCACAACGCTCTTATTGTTGTCGTCGCTTCCATAGAATAGGTAACCGCCCGAAGTATTAGCAAACGCCGACACGTCCTTTGTAAGCTCAAGCCACGCTGATTCGGAATCAATATCCATTGTCAGTTTATAGTCAACAAATAAGTCTTCTTCGTCGTAGGTAGAGAGATGGACAGCGAGATCCCTCGTCAAGGGGTCATCGCTTTCTAGAAAAAACCGTGTTGATTGCATACTTGACTCCGATAAAGCAAGAATCTGCTGCCACTAATGTACCGGTCTAGCAAGTAGCAAGTGCGTTAGGCTTCGATACGGTGTTTGTAGCACGAGAGGCTGAATAGAATAATCAACCTAAGACCACAAGAGACAAGACACAAGGCTTCATACATCGCACCTGCTCGGCGAGTCTCTCTCTCGGTAACTTGGCTGTACAGGTTTAGTGTTTCCCCCGACACTCGGGGTCTCCGGTGTCTGATCAGGCGGCTTCTTTCACCACCTCCAGGTTCTCCTTCGGCACGATGGGTGGAAGTCTCTTTCGTCCGAGCGCCTCACGCAAGGCCTGCGCCGGCGTGCGCCCCTTGAGGCGGTAGTCCTGGTGAGAGCGTTTGAGGTTGTAGAACGATAGATACTGGTCCAGGTCACGCTGCATGTCCTCGGGTGAGATGTACCAGGTGGTCCGGCCCTTGATCCGGAAGCACTCATCCAGCAGCATGCGGTTCATTCATTCGACGAAGCCGTTGGTCCGCGGGCTGCGGATCTTGGTTCGACGATGCTCGATGTCATGCAAGGCGAGCAGCAGCTCATAAGGATGCCGCTCGGGACGACCGCAGTATTCGCGACCGTTGTCCGTCAGCACGGCCTGCACCGGCACGCCCAGGGCGTCGTAGAAGGGCAGCACGCGATCGTAGCGCAGCTCCGCCGCGGTGATCGGCATCTTCGAGGTATAGACCTTGGCGAAGGGCAGGGAGCAGAACGCATCCACGATCACCTGCACATAGACCTTCCTCACGCCCTTGAGGGTGCCCCAGTAAAACGTGTCATGGTTGAGCAACTCGCCGGGTGCGCTGACCTCCACGTGGCGCATCCGGAACTCGCAGGAATGGCGTTCCAGCAGCCGGATCTGCTCGTCGCTGAGTGCCACAGGGACTGACGTCGACGTTCTGCAGCCGCAGTTCGTTGGCGATCCGCTGCGCGCCATAGGTCGGGCGCTCCAGACACAGCGCCAGGATCTGCTCCTCGATCTCCGGTGCCACCCGGTTCGGATGCGGTGATTTGGCGCCGCGCTTCTGTTCCACCAGGGCCGCCACGCCACCGAGCTGAAAGGCCCGACGCACCTCATAGAAGGTGTCGCGGTGGTAGCCCATGATCTGGCAGGCCTTCGATACGTTGCCGAACTCTTCGGCCAGTTGCAACAAGGACAGCTTGCGCTTGGTACTCTCTGTGGTCCCGGTCATCGGTCGTCTCCTTGTAGTTGGTTTGTTTGGTCACTTACCAATCTACCGGAGACCCCGGTGCCCGCCCTAAATCAGGCGGACTGTCGGATAATTACTAAACCACTTCAGAAAGTGCCGAAACCGCCTCACTTCGGGCGCCGGATGTAGCGGATTTTCACGGGCTGAACCAGTGCTTTGATCGCATCCGTGAACGACGCCTTGACGCGCATATCTTCCTCCAGTTCGGCCTTGCTCGGCTGATACTTCGGGTTGACGATTTCGACCTCGCGCGGGTTCAACACTTCAACCGATTTCGCCTTGGGCTTCTGCCTCTTGGCCATTGCGACCCTCCCGATTTGATCTAGACGGCACTAATGCGAGCACTTCCTCACGCAATGCCTTCGACAATTCCAACAGACGATCCTGCGTCACCTTCAGTTCAACGACCCGTTCGAACGCTTCGACGGCCCGTTCGACATCGCCGTCTGCGCGGGGAACCATTACCGACAAATCCAGACACTGCTCTTGGCTGAAGCGGTTCCGGCTCGTTTGGGTGGAGCCGGTGGACATCGAATCGATGATGGCCCGGTACTGGCGACTATTCAGACAGTGGACGATGTAGCGACTCAGCAAATCGGGGTTCGGAACCCCCTCTTTGCACAGAAACATCGGAAACTCATTGGAGACGTGACAACCATCAAGATCATCCGGCACGATGGCGAACGATCCCCTAAAGGCGAACAGCCGATTGTAGATTATCGCCCCCTTCGATACCCGGATCGCCGTAAGCGCGCATTCTAAGGCGTACT
>JAAXHR010000173.1 GCA_012270805.1 Dehalococcoidia bacterium | reverse complement strand
AACGAGATCTGCGGCGGCAAGGGCAAAACCAATGATCGGGGGACGCACGTTCCGCTCATGGTTCAGCAGCCAGGGACGGTGCCGGCAGGTAGCGTCAACGATGATTTGATCGATGTCACCGACTTTTTGCCGACGATGCTGGAAGCGGCGGGCATCGATACACCTGAGGGCTACGTCGTTGATGGGACTTCGTTCTATCCGCAACTGAAAGGCGAAGACGGTGATCCTAAGGACTGGATATTCTTCCACTTCGAGCCGATGAGTGCAAGAAACACTGCGAGGTGCATTCGGTTCGTGCGTGATCGCAACTGGAAGCTGTACGAGACGGGTGAGTTGTACGACATGAATTCGGACTTGGATGAGGAGTTGCCAATATTCGAATCGCAGGACGGTCCAGATGCCGCGGCGGCACGTGCGAAGTTGAAGCCGATTTTTGCGGAGATGGTGGTGTAAATCAAAGCGATTGCTTGAAAACGAATGAGTGAACACGGTTTCATCCACAGGAACGCCATGTCAGATAAACGACCGAACATCATCATGATCATGTCCGATGACCTCGGGTACGAATGCATCGGGGTTAACGGCGGAACGTCTTACGCGACGCCACGGTTGGATGCGATGGCGGCGAATGGGATGCGGTTCGATGAGGGGCATGTGTTGCCGTTGTGCACGCCGACGCGGGTGGCGTTGATGACGGGGAAGCACAACTTCAGGAACTACATCGGGTTTGGTCTGGTGAGGCCGGATGAGGTGACGTTCGGGCATATCTTCTCGGATGCGGGTTACAACACCTGCATTTCGGGTAAATGGCAGTTGTATTCGTACAACCCGCCGGAACAGTTTCCTGAGATGCGGTCCAAAGGTCAGCGGATCGAGGATGCAGGCTTCGACGAGTTCAATGTTTGGCACGCTCATCACACCGAAGAGAAGGGCTCGAGATACAAGGACCCAGTCATCTATCGGAACGGGTCTTATCGGGATGACACTGAGGGCGAATACGGGGATGATCTGTTCTGCGACTACATCATCGACTTCATTGAGCGGAAGAAGGACGACGACAACCCGTTCTTCGTCTACTGGCCGATGGCGTTGACGCACGGTCCCTTCGAACCGACGCCGGACAGCCGGGAATGGGATGAGTTTGAACCGCGCTCGAACAAGACACTAGGCGGTCGGACATGGGCTGATCTCAACGATTCCGGCGAAGGCGCTCATCCTCGGTTTTACAAAGACATGGTGGAGTATCACGACAAAGTGATTGGTCGGCTGTTGGACTACCTCGACGGACAAGGGTTAAGCGAGGATACGCTCGTGATTTACACGGGTGACAACGGCTCGCCCCAAGAAGTCTGCTCTGTAATGCACCGCCACAACGAGATCTGCGGTGGCAAGGGCAAGACGAACGATCAAGGGACACATGTGCCTTTAATCGTGCAGATGCCGGGGACGGTTCCAGCTGGCTCAGTGAACTCGGATCTGATTGATGTGACGGATTTCCTGCCAACGATGCTGGAGGCAGCGGGGATCGAGGGTCCGGAGGGTTACGTCATCGATGGTAAGTCGTTCCATCCGCAGCTCCGGGGCGAGATGGGCAACCCCAAGGAGTGGCTCTTCTTCCACTTCATGCCCATGTCACCGAATGTGCCAGTTGACACCATTCGGTTTGTACGTGATCGAGATTGGAAGCTGTACGAGACGGGCGAGCTTTACGATCTCAAGGCGGATTTGGACGAGGAGTTGCCGATATTCGAGTCGGATGATGGCGAGGAGTCTGCAGCGGCTCGGGCGCGGTTGGAGCCAGTGTTTGAGCAGATGGTGTGAGGCTAGGCATCCTCACTTCTGTTCTGGCTACTCTCACCCTAACCCTCTCCTACGAGGGGTAGGGGATATTAGCGGTGTGTGTTAGTTTCTCGAGATACGGTTTGTATGATTCGCGGTTGGTATG
>JAAXHR010000135.1 GCA_012270805.1 Dehalococcoidia bacterium | reverse complement strand
GGCAAAAGCAGTCTGGCATTTGACACGATCTACGCCGAGGGACAGCGACGTTACGTCGAAAGCCTGTCCGCTTATGCTCGCCAGTTCCTCGGCCGAATGGAGAAACCTGAGGTCGACCATATCGAAGGACTCAGTCCGTCGATCTCCATCGACCAGAAAGGTGTCTCGCGCAATCCACGATCCACCGTTGGCACTGTAACCGAAATTTACGACTATTTGCGCTTGCTGTTCGCCCGCGCCGGTCGCCCGCACTGCCGGAACTGTGGCAAGCCAGTACGACGCCAGACGGTTCAGCAGATTGTCGACTCGATCCTGCGGTTAGATGAAGGCTCTCGGTTGCTGATTCTGGCACCCGTTGTCAAACACAAGAAGGGCGAGCATACGGCGACTTTCGACGATGCTCGTCGCTCAGGTTTCGTCCGTGTTCGAGTGGACGGCGAAGTGGTTGAACTCAACGAAGATATCAGCCTAAACAAGAATCAGTGGCACAACATCGAGATCGTCGTCGATCGCGTCATTGTCAGAAATACCACCGAGCGGGAGCGCCTCACACAGTCAGTTGAGACGGCTCTTAAGGCTTCCGACGGCACATTGACGGTCTCGGTTCTCAACCCGAACGAACGCCTCGTCGAGGAATTGACTAGCGGCGTCCGTAGCACTGTTGCCGCCGGTACGATCAACAAACAACGTCAACGTTCCAAGAGCGGATTACAGCCTCAAGACCTCTCTTATTCTGAGCAGTTCTCGTGCCCGGACTGCGACATCTCGATGTCGGAACTGGAGCCGCGCAACTTCTCATTCAACACCCCCTTCGGGGCATGCACCGAATGCTCCGGGATCGGATTCCGCTTGGAGATCGATCCCGACCTTGTACTGCCAAATAAAAACCTGACACTCGCAGAGGGTGCAGTGGCGCCTTGGAGTCGGGACGGTAAGAATTCCCAGTGGGCGTGGGGGCCGTTGCGCGCGTTGAACGAACATTTCGAAGTTCCATTGGACAAACCAATGTCTGAACTGGAACCCGATCATCTCAAGTTGCTTCTTTACGGGTCGGGTCGGAGACGCGTTCAACTAAGGCACGAAACTTCTAGCGGCGCAGTCTTCACCTGGAAAGGAAAGATTGAGGGAGTCATTCCAAACTTGGAAAGGCGCCATGCGAACACCGAATCCGAAAACGTCCGCAACGACATCGAGCGCTACATGTCGCAGCGCACGTGCAACGCGTGCATTGGCGATCGTCTGAAACCAGATGCTTTGGCCGTCACGTTGCTCGGAATGAACATAATGGAGGTGACGCGCCAATCCGTCGAAATCGCCCTGCAATGGATCGAAGCATGTAGAAACGGCGCTTGGGATTCGCAGAATCGAGTGGTTGAGGAACCGTT
>JAAXHR010000406.1 GCA_012270805.1 Dehalococcoidia bacterium | reverse complement strand
GATCTGAGCGACAACGACGTGTTTGTTCAGTGGAATGGGATGGGAGATCGAAACCTCGGCACTCCGGAGATCAACCGTATGGCTTCGATGCACTGGCGCACGGTTATCACCCCGGATCGCTGGAAGCTGAACCTTTGNNCGCATCCGTGACATGGCTGCTCGGATCAGGATTTGGCAAGCCGCGACGGGTGACGAAGTCGATTTGCCGCGGGTTTAGCGATTGTCCGGATTTGTGGATAGGTATCTGGGCCAATGCTACCCTTGAGTGTTAATCACGCGAAATATGCAGTAATACCGCCCATGCCGTTAACGCAGCGTTCCACCGCCGTCGAACTCGACACGTCATCCGCATACCAGCGAACCACGCTTAAGAACGGTATCCGCGTCATTACAAGCCACATGACGCACACGAAGGCGGTTAGCGTCGTTTTCCTAGTGGGCGCGGGAAGCCGGTACGAGACGGACGATGAGGCTGGGGTGTCGCATTTGTTCGAGCACATGCTGTTTAAAGGCACACCCAGCAGACCCCGTCCGAGGGATATAAGTGGAGTAGTGGAGAGTGTAGGCGGCACCATTAACGCGTTTACGGACCGTGAGTGCACGGGTTATTGGTGTCGGATGGCATTGCCGCACTATCGACGCGGTGTCGAAGTGTTGGCAGACATCATCAAATCACCGCTATTCCGAGAATCGGACATCGAGCAAGAGAAGCACGTGGTGTTGGAAGAGATTCGCGCGACGCATGACTCGCCAGGGGCGTTGGCTGGGATGCTGCTCGATTCGGCATTGTGGCCGGATCAAGCTCTGGGTCGAGACATTGCGGGCACCATCGAAAGCGTCGAGGCGATACCGCGGGAGGTGATGATTGACTACCACCGTGAACAGTACGTGGGCTGCAACATCGTCGTGTGTGTTGCCGGCAACGTCGATCATGACGAAGTGGTTGAACAGGTAGACGAACTTTTGTCGGATTTGCCTTGTGGTGAGCCTCGCGGCATGTTTCCGTACGATGACAATCTAGTCGGGCCAAGCGTTATCGGCGGAAGTAGGGACCTCGAACAGCTTCACATGGCGCTAGCATTCCAAGGGGTCGGTATGAACGACTCGCGTCGGACAGCGTTGCGAATAATGACGGTGGTTTTGGGCGGCAGCATGAGTAGTCGGTTATTTGAGGAGGTCAGGGAAAAGCGCGGACTTGCCTATGGGATCGGTAGTTCGATGCACTCGCTCACCGATTGCGGCGTGGTTGACATTCACACTGGTGTAGAACCGCCGCGGGCGGTCGAGGCGCTCAGCGTAATCGTCGATGAGCTGGCGAAGATCAGGGACGGGATCACTGAGGAGGAACTAAGCGATGCACGTGAGTTGGCTAAGGGCAGGTTGATTCTCGGAATGGAGGAGAGCCGAGCGGTGGCAAACGATCTCGCGGCGCAGGAGTTGTTGCGCGGTAGCGTCGAGACGCTGGACGATCGGATCAAGTCATTGGAAGCGGTGACTTTGGATGATGTACGAGCGATCGCTTCGGAAGTGGTGACATTGGAAAAACTGGCGATGTCGGCGGTTGGTCCTGTGAAAGACTGGTCTAAATTTGAACGCGCACTTAATTTTTGAGGAATTTTTAGAAAGTCGTCGATTTGCGTTTCGGGCATTAGCATATGCAATACGCAAACCTCTGAGATAGGAGCACCCTAAAGATATGAAGACCCGAGCATACATATTGATCGAGACATCCGTCGGCAGCACAGCGCAAGTGGCGGTTGAGTTGAAGAAGATCGATCAAATGATTGCCGTAGACATGGTAACTGGCCCGTTCGACATCATCGCAGTAGTTGAGGCCGACAACCTCGTGGACATCGGCGGTATCGTCAGCACCAAAATGCACCAGGTCGGCGGTATCGTGAAGACCATCACCAGTTTGGCGGTCACCGCAGACTAATTGATTTTGGCGTGTGGTTCGAATTCAACGAAGAAGAAATCTCGTTCCGCGAGGAACTGAGAGAGTTTCTGGATCGGGAACTGCCGGACGGCTGGGTCGGTCCGAACGACGAATCGAGCGAGGCGGGTTGGGAGCTCTATTGCCGCATGCGGCGCAAACTTGCCGAGCGTGGCTGGCTGACGATGACGTGGCCGAAGGAGTATGGCGGGCAAGAGGCTTCGCCGATGATCAGCCTGATATTCGCCGAGGAGATGTCGTACCGCCGAGCACCGGGCAACGACAGATTCGG
>JAAXHR010000276.1 GCA_012270805.1 Dehalococcoidia bacterium | reverse complement strand
GAAGTCGCCCATGCGGAACAGCAGGAGAGAATCGGCGTATTTTGCTTTGAATTGGAGGTATTGGCGACGGCCTGGGGATAGACGGCGACGGCCAGCGCGGGAGGATTTCGGGAGCGCTCGACTGGTCGATGGCTGGTTGGTGGTGGTCGTCATGAGCTCTGTACGCGATTTTAGATGCGTACTGATCGACACGAGCCCGGGGGTGGCGAGAAAGGCGTGAAAACGCCCCTCAGCAGAGGACCGAGGGGCGTTTTATAAACCGGATTAGCGGTTGGTGGCTACTCCACGGGTTCCAAGTTGAGGAAGATGTGGAGGCCGGTGCGGTGCCAGAATCCCTCGTGGACGTACTGGTTGTCGTTGTGAGGCCACGATTCCTCTTTCCAGTACGTGGTGTTCATCGGCAACGTGATGATCGTTGACGTGAGCGGGATGTCGGGCAGCTCTGGAAGCCAGATTTCCATCGCCTTGCGGTAGAGCGGCAGCACGCCGGGGCTGTCTTCCGGCAGTGCGGTCATCTGCTCGACGTAGGAGTCGAACTCTTCGTTGCACCAGCGGTAGAAGCCCGGGTACGCGATGAACCCGGTTTCACCCTCGGTCACGAGTTCGCAACGGTATCCCTTTAGTACGGGTTCAGGATCGACCATGGAGCCGTGCCCCCAAATGAATCCATCGGCGTGACCTTGGAAGATCTGGTCGATGAAGTCGGTGGGTGTCGAGAAGCTGGCATCGAAACCGCCACGCCGTAGGTTCTGAGTAACGACCGGTGCGGCAGGAGTAGTGGACGGGTGCTGCGGGAATGTCACGATATGGATCCCCACGCGCTCGCCGTCTTTGACCCAGAAGCCTTCGCTGTCACGGGTGTAACCTTCGCCCATCATCAGCTCCGCTGACTTGTCTGGGTTGTACTCGCTCGTGTCGTAGACCTCAAGCAGGTCGGCGACTTCGTCGTGGTACTTCTGCATCGGTGCGTAGTACGGCCACGGAAGCTGCTGCACGATCTGTCCGCCACCGAAGCCGAACTCGATGACCTCGTCACGGTTGATCGAGTACGAGATTGCCCATCGGACATTCTTGTTGTCGAACGGAGGTCGCTTGGTGTTTAGACCGAGACCTACCGGCCACCAGTCTTCATACCCGAACGGCGGCTCACCGTAGTAGTGGGTCGTCATGTTGGGGTTCTGCGCCACGACCGCCTTGTAGTTAGGCACCGTGAGCGAGAAGGCCATGTCGATCTCATTGGTGATCAACAGCTGTGCCATTGTGATCTCGTTCATTCCGGGCAGGAAGATGAGACGCTCGACCTGTGGAGGGTCGTGGAAACCGATCTTGGCCGCCCACCAGTCGTCGCGGCGGTCCCAGATCTTCTTCTCGACGTCGGTGTGGACGAGCCGGTACGGCCCGGTGACCACTGGCCAACCCTTTGCAGGGTCGTAGTGCGAGAAGGTTGCCAGTTCGTCTTCAGGAACGTTCTCGAAGATATGCTTCGGTATCCACGGAACTCCGATGTCGGCGCGGAAGATCAGAAGATCCCATACGTAGCGAGGTGAGGGTCCAGTGAACTTGATGTGGACCGTCAGATCGTCGACCGCAGTGGCTTCGTCTGTCCACTGGTTGACGGCGCCGTGACGCGCGGACAACGGGTTGGTGTTAGCCATGTTGAGCGTGAATGCGACATCGTGAGCGGTGAACGGAGTTCCGTCGCTCCACTCTACGCCATCGCGGATTTTGACCGTCACGCCAGTGTAGCCTTCGTCATACTCGTATTCGGTGGCCATCCATGGGA
>JAAXHR010000367.1 GCA_012270805.1 Dehalococcoidia bacterium | reverse complement strand
GGAACCATGGCCGCTGCCGCTCAAGGCCTCAGAGAAAACGGCGCACGCGACGTATTCGTAGCCGCCGCACACGGCGTGTTCCCCGGCGATGCCGCCACAAACCTCGCAAACAAACCCGAAATCTCCGAAATCGTCATCACCGACACTGTTCCCCTTCCAAAACACAAACTCCACCAAAAAATCCGCGTCCTATCCATCGCCCCCCTGATCGGTGAAGCCATCACCCGCATCCACCACGGCCGGTCAGTAGGCGCCCTCTTCCCCGACTAACCATTCCCTGGTTTCCCCCGCTTAGCGGGGGAAATGTCCGAAGGACAAAGGGGGTACCTACGTAACTGAACAATTCGCCCTTCAACCTACTCCAGTAAACTTGGGGGCAAACTGTCGCTACAAAATCCTCCAAACCCATCCCTCGCGATCAGATGTTCCGTAATACCTGAAGGATCGCATCGCCGACATCCTCAGGCAATGCACACGACTTTGTTACGTTTGAAAAGAGGTCCGTGACCACAAAATCGCTACCATGATCGGAAAACTACTAGGCAGATTAGTAGGCGATCCGAACGAGAAGCAGCTCAAGCAACTGCAACCGATCGTCGACGACATCAACGCATACGAAGACTCGATGCGCGGTTTGATGGACGACGACCTCGCCGCCTTGACCTACGAGTTCAAGTCCCGACTAGTCCAAGGCGAAGCCCTCGACGACATTCTCCCTGAAGCATTCGCCGCCATCCGAGAAGCCTCCAACCGCGTCCTAGGAATGCGCCACTTCGACGTCCAGATGATCGGCGGAATCGTACTACACGAGGGCAAGATCGCCGAGATGCGCACCGGCGAAGGCAAGACCCTCGTCGCAACCCTCGCCGCATACCTCAACGCGATCAGCGGCGACCCGGTCCACGTAGTAACCGTCAACGACTACTTGGCGAAACGTGACGCCGAGTGGATGGGCCCCGTCTACCAATTCATGGGCCTCTCAGTAGGCTGCCTGCAACAGAACAATCAGTCCTTCGTATTCGACGAGAATTACCAGGAAGAAGGACAAACTGCAGAACGCGAAGACGCTTCAGCAAAGTTCGCAACCGTCGTCGGCACCCATCTGCGACCGTCCAGCAAAGTTGACGCCTACTCCTGCGACATCCTCTACGCCACCAACAACGAACTCGGTTTCGATTTTCTCCGCGATCACATGGTCAGCAGATCCCAAGAGAGAGTCCAAAACGGCATCTTTTACGCCATCGTCGACGAGGTTGACAACATCCTCATTGACGAAGCTCGAACACCGCTCCTCATCAGCGGACCCGGAATCGAAACCGATCGCGACTACCCCCGCTTCGCGTCCCTCGCCACCCGCCTCAAGCCCGAAATCGACTTCGAAGTCGATCTCAAACGTCGCAACATCTCACTCACCGAGGTCGGGAGCGAAAAAGCGGAACGAATGCTAGGCGTCAAAACCCTCTACAGCGAATCCGGCGAAGACCATGAGCTGCCCCACCTCGTCGAGAACGCCGTCCGGGCCGAGCACGTCTATGCGCGAGACCGCGAGTATGTCGTCCGCGACGGTGAGATCGTCCTGGTCGACGAATTCACCGGACGCCTGATGGAAGGCCGACGTTTCTCAGACGGCCTCCACCAAGCACTCGAAGCGAAGGAACGCGTCCGTGTGCGAGCTGAATCCGCTACCTACGCCACCATCACCCTCCAGAACTACTTCCGCATGTACAAAAAGCTCAGCGGAATGACCGGTACCGCCGCAACTGAAGCCGAGGAGTTCTCCAAAATCTACGGACTCGACGTTCTCGAAATCCCCACCAACCGACAAGACAAGCGCATCGACCACCAAGACTTCATCTACATGACCGAAGAGGCCAAGTGGAAAGCTGCCGCCGCAAAGATCGAAGAGCTCAGCAAAGCCGGCAGACCCGTCCTCGTTGGCACTACCACCATCGAGAAATCCCAGATAATCGCTAACCTCCTCAAGAAACGCAAAATCGCCCACCGCGTCCTCAACGCAAAAGAACACGAATCCGAGTCCCACGTCATCGCCGAAGCCGGTATCCCCGGCGGCGTAACCGTTGCTACCAACATGGCCGGTCGCGGAACCGACATCATCCTCGGCGGAAACCCTCAAAACGTACAGCAAAGCGTCGCCGCCAACACCTCCAAGCGGGACCCCTCCCCCTCCAGAGGGGGAGAATCAAAGAGGGGGTCCCATAAGCGCAACGGCCGCCAATCCACAAACGGTCGCAAACCTTTAGACCCGATGCAGTTCTGGCAGCATCAACACGACGGCGTCGTTGACAAAGGCGGTCTCTTCGTCCTAGGGACTGAGCGCCACGAATCCCGACGCATCGACAACCAGCTGCGAGGTCGATGTGCCCGGCAAGGCGACCCTGGTGAAACCCAGTTCTTCCTCTCCGTCGAGGACGAGCTTGTTCGGCGCTTTGGCGGCGACCGCATCAAAGGCACCCTCGAAATGTTCAAGTGGGACGAAGATGTCCCAGTCGAAAACTCCGTGCTCGTAAAGTCCGTTGAGAACGCGCAACAAAAAGTCGAAGGCATCAACTTCGAGATCCGCAAGCAACTCGTAGACTATGACGACGTAGCCAACACCCAGCGCGATGTTGTCTACAAGATGCGAGACCGCATCGTCGACGGTGGCGACTTCCGTGAAGAGATCGGCGGCTACATCAAGAACGCCCTGACCAGAGTCGTACAAACCTTCCTCGAAGGCGACCCCACAATCTGGGACACTCAAGGTTTCCAACGCGAAATCCGTCGCTACTTCCCCGTCCTTGAAGTCCTCGCATCCGAAGACGACTTGATCGGCAAGACGCAGCAGGAAATCGAGAAAGAGCTTCACGACTATGTAGATACCGTCTACGCCCAGCGAGAATTCCTCTTCGGCGACGAAAACCTCAAGATGATCGAGCACAGCGTCCTGTTACGCGTCCTTGACAAGCACTGGGTAGGCCACCTCACTCGCATGGAAAATATGCGCCAGTCCATTGGACTGCAAGCCATCGGGCAACGAGACCCGCTGGTCCAGTACCGAACCATGTCGTATCAGATGTTCAACGAGATGAACGAAGAGATACGCAATGAAGTCGCACGCACCATCTTCCACCTCGCCCCAAACATCCCATCCACCGTCCCACTCGCGCAGCGAGGCGGACGCGCAAGCAAAGCGAGCGCAGGGGGTGCCATCAACTCCGACGCCCTCGCCGCCGCCCAACGCATCGCCCTCGCACAAGCTGGGCAGCAATCCATCATGTCCTCCGTCCCCTTCGCGCAGCAAGGAGGACGCGCAAGCGGAGCGAGCGCAGGGGGTGCCACCACCATCGCAACCGTTGACGCCCCCACACACGCCGCCGACGGCCGCCGCCTATCCCGCCGAGAACGCCGAGCAATCGAACGCCGCAACAAGAAAAAACAACGCTCAAAAGCAACGCGCTAACCATTCAGCCCCTTTCGCTTTGCGAAAGGGGCGCGCACGAGCGAACGGGGTATGTCCGGGGCAGGGCAGACCAGGTTTCCCCCGCTTGCGGGGATGTCCGAAGGACAAAGGGGGCCGTCCCATACCCAGATACGGGATTCCAGTTCAGAAACACTCTATGCGACAATTAAACGCGGCATGAGCGTCATATTGCAAAGCAAGACCAACGGCAAAGTCGATGTCGAAACAAATCGTCGTCGATTGCTGGACGATCTCGTAATCCAACTCCACGACCACTCCACCAACTGGAAAACCGCCTTCCTCGAAACCGTAGCCGCCTGGCCCATCGAAAACGAGCGCGTCTACGGCGAAACATTCCACTACTTCATCGGCGGAGAAGCCTTCAACTGGAAACGACTCGCCGAGAGAATCGCAACCCAACTCGACGAAGAAGGTTCCACCACGTTCCCGGCCGAAAAGATCTTTGAATGGATCGAATCCTCCGGTGTATTCGGCGGAATCTCCGAAAACGAGTTCCGCCGCATATTAGGCGTCGACGGATGGCGCGCACACCTCAACCACTTCTACGGCGTACACATTGAGCAGTGCCTCATCGCCGCCGTCCAATCACGTATCCAAAAGCAGCGCTACTCCTCTGGTATGCCGCCATCCGACGATGCCTCCGACAGGGCGTACCTCGGACTCTACGAGGAGAGCGAACAAGACCTGTGGCAAGAATTCACCACCGAAAACGCCGACCGACTTTCCGATCTCATCGCCGAATCACCCGACGAAACCCGCAGCATAGCGCTCGATGAAGAGTTCACCTACTGGCTCTTCAAACGCCGCATCGAATACACCAACGCACCCCAAGTCGCCGCCGAAACGCGCCGCGGCCTCGATATGATGTCCCGAATAGACGCCGCACACGAACGACGCACCCGCATGCTCAAAGACCAAAACGGCGGAGCGCTCCTAGAATTCGGCCTCGTAAAACCCCGCAAATAAGACCCGCCCCTTTTCGCCGAGCGAGGTATGCCGGGGTGGGAGCGGCAGGGGTCACCCCGCTCGCGGGGGAAATGTCCGAAGGACAAAGGGGGCACCGCCACCTTAAACAACCAACACTCAACCAAAGCTCATCCCATTCACCAGCAGAATGACCAAATCCAGCCTCAACCCCGCAATCTTCGAAGACTGGCTCTCAGACCAGCCCGCCGAAAACCAACAGCTGATCCGCGACATCCGAGACGCCATCATCGCCTCCGGTCACGACTTCACCGAAGGCATCAAGTGGGGCACACCCGGTTACTGGCTCCCCGTAATATCCCGACGCAACATCTGCTACATCGCCCCCCACAACGACTACGTCCGACTAGGCTTCTTCAACGGTGCAACCATGCCCGATCCTGAAAACCTGCTCGAAGGCACCGGCAAAAAGCTCCGCCACATTAAGGTCTACCAAGTAACCGACTCCAACCGTCAATCCTTAACCAACTACGTCCGCGCCTCAGCTGAACACGCTATCGAAGACCCCAACTCCCTCTCCGGCTGAACTATCGATCTTCAGAATGGTTGCGAACGTGCAACAATTGTGGTGTCGTGTCAGTGCATCGACTCATCAGCGCCACGCGTAGTAATCAATAGCGTTCTAAGAAACCAATAAGGGATTGAAGAATGACCACAATCGAAGACCTCGAACGCCGAGTAGACGCGTTGGAAGTGGACATGCCCACACGCAAAGGTTACGCTGCTCACCTCAACGACCTAGACAACAAATTCTAACGCCTCGACGAAGGTCAACAGCGACTAGAGCAGGGCCAGAAGGCGCTAGAGTTGGGTCAACAGCGACTTGAGGAGAAGATCGATAACGGTTTGCAACGGCTCGAGGACAAATTCGATGCCGTCTTGGCGCACTTCAAGATCGAATTCGGTTAAACCGCTACGTCATAACGCTTGACAGTGCGGCAGGCTATACAACCTGTGACCTCCGACACCGCGCCACAATTCCCAATAAACTAATCACAGCCCTGATTTAGAATCAAATCCCAGAACAACCAAAACCCAAACGCCTCGAAGGGGAGTAGTACCGGCCCACTGACGCTCGCCAGAGATCCGACACCAGCTGAAACGTCGGAAGCGTCAACCCGAGAAGTCGCCCCAGAGCAACTGCGCCGAAACCAACCTAACGGCAACTAAGCGCAGCCGGAAAACGCCCGTTACCAAGCGTCATCGAGAGGTCGCCGCAATAACCACGCGGCGGCAACAAAGGTGGTACCGCGAGGCACTCAAGCCCCGTCCTTTGACAGGACGGGCTTTTTTCGTTTGAACAATCAGGTTTCCCCCGCTTGCGGGGTAAACGTCCGAAGGACAAAGGGGGCACTCCGTTCACAGAGGAAACGTTCGTATCAAAAGGGGCATCCCCGTTTACGGGAAAATGCCGAATCCAAAGGAACATCACATGACAACCCAAACCACCAACAACAAAGTCATCTCAATCAACCCGCGAGACCTGCCACGCCGCTTCGACGTCAAAGAGCGCGAGGCCTACTGGCGGACCCATTGGGACGCCCTCGGCATCTCCAAACA
>JAAXHR010000005.1:11987-17507 GCA_012270805.1 Dehalococcoidia bacterium | reverse complement strand
CCAAGCAGTTTCGACGCGTTGTTATACACCTTCGGCGACGGTTTGTATGCGCCGTAGACATCGGGCGACATCACTGCGTCCCAGGGCAAATCGGCATGTTTTGCCATGTTGACCAGCAGTGCGAGGTTACCGTTGGAAGCGGTGGCAATGATGTATTTCGACTTGAGCCGTCGCAGTCCAGAAGGCGAATCGGGCCAACCGTCGAGGCGGTGCCACGCACGATTCAGATGCTGTTTCGCCTCCTCACTCATGGCATCGGCTAGACCGTATTCTTCAAGCAAAACGTCGAGTTTTTCCCGGTGGATATCATCGACAAGCCGCCATGGACCGTTGCCGCTACTGAGTTCGCGCGTCGACTTGCCGTACCACGCCCTCCATTCGTCCGCAAACCGGCCCCAGTCGCCATCTGGCATCCCATGTTCCCCAGCCGCTTTAGATACTTCGGCGATTATCGAGTCACGCCAATTGACGACTGTCCCGAAGACGTCGAATATCAACGCTTCGACTTTTGACAAGTCTTTTGTGCGTGCATCTGGCATCACGCTTGCGTATTCTATATGGAAATGAGTTCCGCAACCCCACCTCGCGCGTTGACGATAGCCGGGTCCGATTCCGGCGGGGGCGCGGGGATTCAGGCCGATCTCAAGACGTTCGCGGCGCTGGGAGTTTTCGGCACCAGCGCGATCACCGCGATCACCGCGCAAAACACTCTCGGAGTGACAGCGGTAGCAGAAGTTCCGGTGGAAGTTGTCAGTGATCAGATCGACGCGGTAGTGTCCGATATCGGAGTCGATGTCGTGAAGACCGGAATGCTGTCATCCACCGAGATCGTGGAGTGCGTCGTCGAAGCCGTAAAAAGGTTGGAACTCGCGCCGGTCGTGGTAGATCCGGTGATGGTCGCCGCGACTGGTGCTCAGCTGTTGCGAGATGACGCTGTGGAAAGGGTCAAGAACCAGTTGGTTCCGTGCGCAACAGTGGTGACTCCCAATGTTCCCGAGGCCGAGGTGTTAACCGGCGTTGAGATTGAATCGGTTGAGGACATGGAACTGGCAGGCGGCGAATTGGTGATGATGGGCGCGGATGCCGCAGTGGTCAAGGGTGGGCATTTTGACGACGGCACTGGACGCGTCAATGACGTTCTGGTTACCAAAGAAGGTGCACGCACATTTACAACTTTACGTATCGACACGACCAGCAATCATGGAACTGGTTGCACGTTCGCATCGGCTGTCGCCGCGCATCTGGCACACGGTCTGAGACTCGCACCTGCCATCGAAATGTCCCAGCGATACGTTTGGAACGCAATAGCCAATGCCGACCCAATTGGTGGCGGACACGGTCCTTTGAATCACATGTGGGCGCACTCCTACGACCCGAATGAGGAAGATTAGAAAGTCTGGAGACGCAATGAAGACACCTCTATTCATCACGGAAGAGCAAGTTGCATCGTTGTTCACGATGCCGATCGCGCTTGAGGCGGTCGAAGAGGCATTCAAAGCCCGTGCTAAGGGCGATGCGTTCAACGAGCCACGACGGAGGTTGCCTACAAGCTCCGGCGCTTACAACGTAATGTTTGCGACTTGGCGAGGTCACCAGATCGCGGGATTGAAGTCCTATCCCGGCGGTTCAGGCGGCATCAACTTCCACGTGATGCTGTACGACACGTCCAACAACTCGCTGATGGCAGTAATCGAAGCCAACCGTATGGGACAGATACGCACTGGCGCGGCATCGGGAGTGGCGACTAAATACATGGCACGTGAAAACGCCCATACCGTGGGAATCATCGGCTCTGGCTATCAAGCAGAGACGCAGTTGGCGGCGATCGCCCACGTCAGAGACATCAAGGCCGCAAAGGTCTACAGTCGTTCGGAAGAGAATCGAACTCGTTACGCATCCAAAATGTCAGATGCATTGGGCATCGAAGTCATAGCAGTATCGTCTGGAGAAGAGACGGCAGATGCCGACATCGTAGCGACGATCACGAATTCGCAACGGCCTGTGCTGCTGGGAGAGTGGGTCAAACCCGGAACCCACATCAACGCGGCTGGCAACAACTCTTGGCTCAAGCGTGAAATCGACACGCGCGCGATTGCCATGTCCGACATAGTCGCGACTGACGACGTGGAGCAGGCCAAGTTCGAGTGTGGCGAGTTGATGCGTGCCGCCGAGGTCGGTCGGTTTTCGTGGGATTTGTGTGTGCCGATTCACGACATCGTTGGCGGGAAATCGAGCGGTCGCGATGACGACGAACAGGTAACGCTGTTCGAGTCGCAAGGGCTCGCGTTGGAAGATATCGCCGCTTGCGAACGAATAGTAGAGTTGGCACGAGAAAATGGCGTTGGAACGCCGCTCAAATAAGTGAAAAGCAAGGCTAGGAGGCACGCGATGGCTCTCGAATTTTTGAAGATACCTGACGATGATGCTGTCCGTGTGCCTGCCGAACCCTTGCGCAAGCAAGTCGCATCGATCTTCGTGGCGGCTGGAACCCCAGAACGTTACGCGCAGATAACTGCCGATGCCTTGACGCTCGCCAGCCTGCGCGGTGTTGACACTCACGGTGCGACGAATGTAGTTCGCTATACCGAATCGATTCTCGAAGGCACCTTCAAGTCGCCGCAAGAGATTGAGGTCATCTCGGAGTCGGATACGACGGCGTTGTTGAGTTGCGGTTGGGGATTGGGACATCCTGCAGCGCATATCGGCATGGAGATGGCGATGGACAAGGCTGCGGAGCACGGCGTCGGCATGTCAACGATCCGTGATGGTCACCATATCGGTATGGTCGCCTACTACGCGATGCTGGCTCTCGAACGAGACATGATCGGCATCGCGATGACAAACGCTGGCCCCGCTGTACGGCCAGCGCTGGGCAGGCAGGCAATGCTCGGCACCAATCCGATAGCATTCGCCGCACCCGCAGGTGAGGAGAACGACTTCGTTCTGGACATGGCTACGTCGACAGTGGCGAGTGGGAAGATCGGATTGGCACGGCAACTAGGCGTTCCGATACCTGAAGGATGGGCTGTCGGCGCTGAAGGGGAGCCGATTACGGAACCTCCGGGCGATCGCGGCGAGCATTGGGCTCAGAACCCACTTGGAAACGGCCGCGAGCAAGGCGCGCACAAGGGTTACGGATTGGCGATGATGGTGGACATCCTCTGTGGAGTGCTGTCGGGAGGCGGTTACAGCTCATTCATCGGCAGCGGCAGGAACATGTCGTTCGCGATGGCAATTGATATCGCAGCGTTTCGTCCAGTCGATGAATTCAAAGAGATGATGGATGAGATGATTCGGGCGCTACATGATACACCGACGGAACCTGGAGCCGACCGCGTATTGGTCGCTGGCGATCCTGAGGAAGAAGCGATGAAGGATCGCACCGAAAACGGTGTGCCGATATTGCAGGCGCGTTACGACGAGATCGTGGGCATCGCTCAACGAGTTGGTGCCGAGGTTTTGATCTAGCGGTTGAACGATGGTGGCTTGCCCTTGTTGGCTCAACCATTGGAACGGAGCACTGAAATGGCAGTAAACAGCGATTCTCACGTCAAGCCCAACATCCTAATCGTCGGTATCGATTCGCTGCGCGCCGACCATCTTAGTTGCTACGGTTACCCGCGCCTTACGTCACCGCACATCGACCAACTCGCGTCGCAAGGCACCCTCTTCGAAAACACATTCAGCGCGCACATCCCGACCACCAGCGGATACACGTCGATGATGAGCGGTCTGGACGTGTTTTCTTCGCAAGTCGTCGCGCTGCGCCATAAAGGGCCCGTAAGGTCGGAAGTAACCATGTTGTCGGAACTTCTTAAAGGCGAGGGTTACAACACGACCTGCGTTGGCTTGAGTGGAAATCCTAGTTCCCGTGGCTTTGACACCTATCTCGACTATCGGGCATGGGGTTCTTGGGAAGAAGGGCGCAGCGACAAGGCTCAGGACCTCAACCGCGTTTTTCTCCCCGAACTGGACCGCCTTTGCGGTGCAGACGAACCGTTTTTCGTGTTGCTACGCCATATGGATCCACATGCACCTTATTTGCCACCGGAGCCGTTCGAGCGGATGTTTTACCACGGGGACGAACTTGACCCAGCTAACAAGTCGATGGAGCCAGTGATGGCGTTCAAGCCTTTCCGCGACTTCCTCGCGAGTTGGATGCCGCCTGGAATCACTGACAAGGACTACGTCATCGCTCAGTACGATGGTGCGATCGCCTACATGGATGCGGCGATCAAAAACATCCTGACGTATCTGGAAACGCGTGGCATCCTTGACGACACGATTATCGTACTGAACGCCGATCACGGAGAGACACTATACGAGCACGAGTGCTGGTTCGATCACCATGGTTTGTACGACTCCAATTTGCACGTCCCGCTAATCATTCGTTTTCCCTCCAAAGTGCCAGCCGGAAAACGTATCAGCGGCTACAACCAGCACAAGGATCTCATGCCGACGTTGCTGGAGCTTGCGGGCATTGACTGTGACATCGATTTCGATGGCAGGAGTTTGATGGGGATGGTCGAGGCCGAAGTATCCTCGCACGAATCCGAGATTTACATCACTGAGTGCACTTGGATGCGGAAACACGGTTGGCGAACACCGCAGTGGAAACTCATTCGAGCACTGGAGCCGGATTTCCACTTCAAACCGCCAGTCGAGCTCTACAACTTGATCGAGGATCCACAGGAAACTACCGATGTGGCAGACACGCATCCCGATGTCGTGGATGCGTTAACGCTCCGAATGGATAACTGGATAGCTAAACGCGAATCTGAGACTGGGCTAACAAATCCAATCCATAACCAAGGCGACTGGCACGGGTACGACGGCGTAGGTGCGTTCAAGTCGTCTCAGCAGGCCTACGACACTCTGCACATCGGCGACTCGTCAACTGCGAGGCGTTTGCAGGCGAAATCTCGGTAATAGTATTCACCATCGTTAACCTGGGAGCGCAGAATTCTTGACGCTGAAAGTTGCCGTCGTGGGGTTGGGTGGCATCGGCACGAGGCACGCCGAAATTTACCACGCAGATGATCGTTGCGAGGTCGTGGCGGTCTGTGATGCGTTCCCCGAAAAGGCTCGTTCAGCCGCTGAACGCTACAGTTGCCAAGGGTTCACATCGGTGGGTCAAATGATTCAGTCCACGCTGGTCAATGTCGCAAGCGTATGCACCGCTGGCGTCGAAAACGGCGGCGACCACTACGAGCCGACAATGGAACTGTTGAACGCCGGTATTGCGGTTTTAGGTGAGAAACCGATATCTAACGAAATCCCGAAAGCGCGCGAGATGGTTGCACGCGCCAAGGAGAAGGGGTTGCGGTACGGGATCAACTTGAACCACCGTTTCACCCCGGCGGCGTTGAGGGCCAAGGAGTGGGTCGATGCTGGACGCTTGGGCGAGTTGAACATCGTCAATATGACGATGTGGATCAACAATCCAAACGAAAGTTCCCCGTATTTTCACATGCGTGCTCTGCATCCGCACTCCATCGATGTGATGCGTTACTTCTGCGG
>JAAXHR010000005.1:0-11968 GCA_012270805.1 Dehalococcoidia bacterium | reverse complement strand
GAGGCGTGCGAACTCTTGGAGTTCTACCCGCGCAGATCTCAGCAGGTCGAGAAATACGCGTATCTCGGCGAGATGATGAGTTTCGGGGAGACATTCGAGAGTCGCATCACACGATGGGTCGACCAGAACATCGAACGCACAAATCCGGATGAAATCGACGGTTCTGGCGAAGACGCTTTGAAGGCGCAACTGATTATCGAAGCCGCAATCGAATCTTGGGAGAGCGGCCGAGTTGTTGAAATCGAAGGGACATCGCAATGAAGCTCGGCGCCAACTCAGTGCTCTTCGGCGGGCACAGCATGGAAGACGCATTTAGATGCATCGCCATGGCAGGATACGGCGGCATCGAACTGTCGGCAATCGATGGAATGAGCGAGCACTTGGTCCTGGACCGTTGGGAAGAACTCGTGCCGGCAATACGCGATCTGTCGGGCGAATACGGACTTGATCTTCTTGCCATGGAGCAGCCGCTACGCGATCCAGACGTTATGGATCGAGCATGCCGAGCCGCATCCGCGTTGGGTATCCCCGTTGTAAATTGCGGCCCGGGTGGAACATCAGGCGACGAGGAGAGTTTGAAGTCATCCATTAAATCCCTATCTGAGATGGCTAAAATCGGCGAAGAACACGGCGTTACGGTCTGCGTCAAGGCGCACGTCGGTGCCAGCATCTACAACACTCCGACCACGCTCAGGGTGATGGAAGCCATCGATTCCCCCGCCTTCGGCATCGACATGGACCCTTCGCACATTCATCGAGCAGAAGAGAAACCAGCAGAGGCGATCGCTGCTGTGATGTCCCGTGTCAAGCACGTCCATATCCGCGACTGCAAAGGGATGCAGTCGGGTCCAGGCAATCCGGAAGACCAGGCCAATGGCCGCGGCGACATTGACTTACTAGGTTTCATTCGAGTCTTGCACGAACACGATTACGACGGCGCGCTTAACCTCGAAGTCATTGGTGCCAAGGACTACAGCTTGGAGCGGTGTTGCACCATCGCCGCCGAATCTCGTGGCCACATGCAGGCGTGTTTGCAGGCCTGTGGCGCGCGGTGACGCGGGATTCAGCACGATACGCAATTGAATTCTGCAGTTTGAAGAAAGACAAAATAAGTAGCAGTCTCTACGATATTTTCAAGTAAATGGTGCCAAGGAAATGAAGGGGATATCAGATGGACCTGATTAGCGCATGGAGAGATTTCGACGCTACTGCCGATCCTCCGTATATTTTGGATGACGATCGACCGGCCTTAAAGAAATTCTTGAGAAGTCGCGAGCGACATGTCAGTCATATCAGCTGGGAAAAGGCTCACAGCCATCCAGATGCTGGTAATCCAGATAAGAACCATATTCACTTTGGACGACTTCCCACACCTTTCGTAGGAGACCTGTTACGCGCCTCAATCTATATCCTGACACTGAATCCCGGGCACGCGTTAGGTGATTATTACGCAGAGTACAAAGACCCTTCATTTCGGAAAGTATTGCTCAACAACTTGAGACAGGAAAGTAGAGATCAGCATCAGTCTTTCATTTTCCTGGACCCTCAATTCGCTTGGGATGGCGGTTTCAACTATTGGCACGGGAAGCTTGAGGGTGTCATCGGTGAATTAGCGACCTATCGTGGAGTTTCATTTGCTCAAGCGCGCTCAGACTTAAGTGAAAAGCTTGCTGTCATTGAGTTGGTTCCTTACCACAGTGTCAGTTCCGGTGCGGTAGGTAATTTGCCAGACAAACTGGACTCTTCTCAACTTGCGAAGGAATTCGTCAAGAATCACGTACTAGAAAAAGTGCGAAACGGTAACGCGATTGTCATAGTGGTGCGTCAAGTTAGGAGATGGGACGAGGCACTCGGTGGTAGTTTGCAAGAGGGCCACGGAGTAATCCGCTACACACAGGGAGAAGCGCGAGGAGCGTCCTTGTCGCCACGCACCAGAGGTGGTAAGGCGATTCTCAAGTATTTCGGCCATCCCGGTTTCGCGTGAAATTGTCTCGTATTTCACGCCCTCCGCAACACCCGAGAAAATGCGAGCACGATGATGCTCGTGGCTACGACTACGAATCCCGCCCCGCCAATCGCCCATCTCACGCCAAACGCATCACCTACCGCGCCCATTGCTATGTGACCGACCCAACCGAATCCGATTGCGAATACCCAACCGCCAATCACACGGCCGCGTAGGCGGTTCGGGACGTTCGCCTGAAGGAGCGTCCACTCCATCGCGTCGAACATTGACGCAGCAGCTCCGACCATCGTCACGAGAAGCAGCGCCATGATTAGATTGGGGCTGGTTGCAACTCCTATCAGTCCCAGACCGTAGCCTATCGCAATACCGAGTAACAATGGTCCTTTACGACTGAAGTCGCCGAGTAATGACAGGGCAATTGCACCGGCGACTGCGCCCAATCCGGCGGCGAATCTCAAGGTGCCTAGACCTGATTCGGCGACCATCAATTCGTCGCGTGCCATGGCTGGCATGACCGAGTCGTAGGCGAATCCGAATATCTCGACCACTATCGCCATCCAGAGAAGCGTCGACACCGCCGGGATTCGCATCATCGACCTGATGCCAACTATCGCATCCTTGAATATGTTTTTCGCGGATGCGCCAGTCTGTCGTACGGTAGTCCGTATCGTCGGTACGAATAACACGATGACTGCGCCAACCAATACAGCTCCGGCTGCTGCGAATAGGGCAGCTGGGATGCCTACGAACTCCGCAATGATTCCGCTGGCTAGTGCCCCTGCCGCGGCAACGGCTCTAGTGCCGACAGAGTGAACTGAAATAGCGTTCATTCGGGCTTCGCGCGGCACGATGTCGGTGATAAGTCCCTGTTTGGCAGGCATGTCGAAGGAGTTGACAACGCCTTCAATCGCTACTATCACAAATATCGGCCACGGATTGGGAAATCCGCTCAATGCGATGAGCGCGATTAACAGTATCGAACTTGATCTGATCAGTGCTGTCAGAGGCAACAGTCGGTTTCGAGGAAATCGATCCGCGACGGCGCCACCGATTGGCGCGGCGATGATGCCCGGTGCGGATCCGGCGGCGAACGTCGCGGCAGATAGCAGCACAGAGTCTGTTTGTTCAAGTACCAGCCAGCCGACGGCCAAGCGTTCAGCCCATATGCCGAGGGCGACGAAGTTGGCGCTGAACCACAGGAGACGATACGCAGGGTACTCAAATGCGGCGAACGGTTTCGGCGTTCGAAACAGCAATCGACGCGTTCGAGTCGGCGATTGCGATTTTGATCGATCCATCGCCTAACGTTATGTCAAAATCGCGAGGTTATTGGCCGTCAGTGAGCCGATTGTTCAAGTCGATATCTGATGGATCCGGTCCTGAATCTCACCGGTTATTTCCACATCGTTCTCGCTGATGTAGATGTCCATCTCCGACCGGACTCCGAATTCTGGCAGATAGATGCCCGGTTCAATAGTGACGCAGAGCCCTGGTATCAGCTGTCGAGTGTCGTGCGTCTCCCAATCGTCGAGGTTCACCGCGTTCGAGTGCACCTCCGGCCCGACGCTGTGCCCGAGGCGATGTACGAACCACTGCCCGTAACCGTCTTGCGCGATCGATTCCCTAGCGACCCGATCCGCCTGCCATCCGCGCGTCGCTTCACCATTCAAGTGGCGATTTCTAATGAACTCATATGCTGCGTCGCGGCCGCGTCTCACCGAGTCGAACACCTTGATGTGATCCGGGCTAGGGTCATCTCCGATCTTTGCGACCCAGGTGATATCCGCATACACTGGCTCGCTCGCGTCACCAGAGCCTTCGTCTACGAACGGAGTGATCGACGAGGGCTTTGCCCACGAATCGATTAAAAGCCAACCGTTGCGTCGGATGATTGATGAGTTTTCAGGAGTTGGTTCGTAGTGCGGATCGGAGGAGTTGGCGTTGAATGCGACTACCGGGCCTTCGTCGGTGTAGAGGCCGGCGCGGTCGTAGCGGCCGCGGATGAATTCGGCAACATCGTGTTCTGTTAGAGCCCACCGGACGTTTTCGCCTACGAAGTTGAAGGACTCGTGCATGATGTTGACGAGTTCAGTCATGGCGTATCGATGAGATGCGAGTTGGGTCGCGTTCCATCGTTCCGTAGCGTATTGCGAGACGCCGCCGGATGAAACCACTTCAATGCCGAATGATCGGACGAGTTCAACAGAACCTGCGTCGACTCTGGCTACTCGCGGAAGTTCGTAAAGAGGAGAGTAGTCCATAGCGACTTTACCGCGGTCGGGCAGCAGGGACTTCAAGGTTGAAACCATCGCGTCGCGGTTGCCGTAGACGCTAATTTCGATGTCGTTGCCTTCGAAGCGATTTACGTCGACATCGTGAGCCAGCAAGCGTGGTTCGTTATCGGCGGGAATCCATAGCCATACAGGGCGGGTGAGGTTATTTGGTTGGTATCCGAGTGCCGCGAAGAATATTGGGTTGGTGTATCGGTAGTCGCGGGTGAGCCATCCAGCAATATTGTTGCTGGACAGATATTCTCGGGCGGCGTTTAGGTCGGTAGCCACGTTCAGGGTTTCTTGGACAAGGGTGGATAGGTTGTGAGTGCTGCTTCGTAATCTTCGGGGGTGTTGAGGTCGAATCGGACTATCGGGTTATCGAAGTAGACGCGGTTCATGTTTTGATCGTATCGCTTCATTACTTCGCGCAGACCTTCGCGTTCTTCGGAGATGTTGGAAAGTTCGGGAAGGAGGGAAATGTCGAATAAAAGGGGGTGCCCGCCGTGCCCGCTGTGACGAGGGGACGTTGTGGGACGTTGGGATGCTATGTGAGAATGCAGTGCTTGGTTAACGACCCACGCGGGCCGGGGTTGATCAACGGCTAGCACGATGATGGTCTGGCAGTCGGGGTTGAGTTGGTCCAAGCCAGTTTTGATGGATGTGGTTTTGCCTCGGATCCAGTGCGGGTTGTTTGCGATGGTGGTATTTGGTTCGTCGGCGATTGCTAATGAGATTTCGTTGTGGTGGGCACCTGTTACCACGATGACGCGGTTGGCTCCGCCTTCTATGAGGGCATGGGCTTGGGCTAGGACTAGTGGTTTGCCGAACCAGTCGAGTAGAGCTTTGGGTTTGCCCATTCGGGACGATTCGCCGGCGGATAGGAGTATGGCCTCGACGACCATGGTGGAGGGAAGTGAGTGCCTTGGGCTAGCTGCCGGCAGCCATGACGTGTTCGGGCGCGGACGATCGGGTGGCGCGTTCGATGGCTTTGTCGAGGAGGCGCTCTTGGAGTTTCATACTTCCACCAGTGCCGCCGAGTCTGAAGGCAATGATCTCAGACATGACGCTTATGGCGATCTCTTCGGGGGTGCGGCCGCCGATGTCAAGTCCGATGGGAGCATTGATGCGTCGCAGTTCATCGGGGTCGTAGCCATTGCGGATGAGTTCTTCGAAGATGAGGATGGTCTTGCGCTTGCTGCCGAGGAGTCCAACGTAGCTGGCTGGAGTCCTAAGCGCGCCAGATACGGCAGCATCGTCGAACTGGTGGCCGCGGGTGGCCACCACGACGAATGAGTTGGCATTGACGGGGAGCTTGCCGAAGCCGTCTCGGTAGTCGCCGACTAGGGTGAGATCAGCTTCGGGGAAACGCTCCGGGTTGGCGAACTGTTCGCGGTCGTCGAAGACGAAGATTCGGAATCCGACACTCTTGGCGATGGGTGCGATGGCTTTGCTTACGTGACCGCCACCGATGAGGACCAGAGTAGGAGGCGTAGTGTATGCCTCGATGTAGCATTCGACGCCGTCGTCGACGCGGAGGTAGTCGTTTTTGCCCATTGCCATGAGGTCGCGGGCTTTGGCGGTAGTCATGGCTTCTAGAACTTTGTCGCCGAGATTGCCTTGCGTTTCGCCGTTTTCGCGAACCAGCATCTTGGCGCCGACTTTGACATTTGACTCAACAGGGGCGTCGGTTACGTTGACGATCGCCATTGGGGGACCGCCGGCGTAGGCTTCGACGGCTTGGGATGCGAAGTCTCGGTAGGGATCGGAGTCACGGATGGGGTCGATGAGGAAGTACATGGTGCCGCCGCAGACGAGGCCGTCTTGGGCTGCGAGATCTTCGTTGAGTTGATAGTCGCGCAGTTCGGCATCGCCGCCGCGCTTTAGAAGTTCTTGTGCGGCGAACCAGATGTCGCCCTCGACGCACCCGCCTCCGAGGGTCCCGACACCGCTACCGTCTTCACGGACTAGGAGTTTGGCACCAGATTTTTGAGGTGTAGAACCGGAAGTGCGAACGACGGTGGCGACAACCATCGGTTTGTGGTCGTTGAGTTCTTCAACTGCTGCTTTGAAGACTGATTCCATGCTTTACATGCCTATGCAACTGTTGCTTTGTGTCGCAGTCTGTGTTTTGAATCCCATTGCCCACTTCACCCATCAGTTATCTACATGCTACTATTTGGGCCGATTTGACGTGCGTTACTGACTTGATGGAGTCGGTTGCGGTTCATCATTCATCGTTAGTTCATCGTCTTCTTCGGCGCGTCGGCGTCTGCGCTCGCGGCTTACGACTACTGCGATAACGATACCGCCGAATATCAGGACGAAAAGGAATGTGATGATGATCGGCACGATTGCCAATTGAGTGCCGGGGTCGCGGCTCGTGGCTGAGATGTTAACCCCTTCGAGGAGGTTTGCGTCCCAGACAAGAACGCCATCGACTTCGCGGTCGGCGTTGTGCTCAACGTATTCGCCTGGGAGTTCGAGTGAGAGGACGAATGGCAGGTCGAGTTCGCCGACATCGAATGGGATGCCGCCGGCGAGATCGTCTAAACCGTCGGTGACTGAGGGATCGGTGGTCTGGTTGAGTTCGACGACCCAACCGTCGTCTTGTTCTGTTCGGGCGAATTTGAATCTCCCGATGCCGACAGTATCGGTGAGTTCCCCAAGGATTGAACCACTCTCAGATAGCGCAGTCAAGGCCGGATCGTAAGGGTCGAAGTTGGCGCGAATCCTGACACCTGTGTATCCGGCTTGGGAGTATGGTTCGATGGAAGCCCCCTCTAGCCCTTCAGTTTCGAGTTCGTCGGCGGGAGCGTCTAGGAAGTCGCTGAACGGGTCTTCGCCCCCAAGCCGCACGAGCGACATAATGGCGTTGCTTACTGCAGCGATGAGTTCGATTTCGCCTTCGCCTGCTTCGTCGACAGAGACGTTTACTTCGGCTATACAGGCTGCAACTGAGATCAGTGCCACGGAGGCAAGCAAGAGTACGAGCCATGGTTTTGAATGCGTGCTTCGTGATTTCACGGTTGAGGTCCCTCGAAGGCGTGATGCCTATACGGGTATACGATATCGCGATTTTTGGTACGCCATCCGATAGGTGATTTGATTCACGTGACTGATGAAAGGCCGATGCCTGCTGCTGCGCAGAAGATTACGACGAGCCATGAGGGTAGTTTCCAGAACATGAGGAGTCCAAAGGCCGCGGCGGCCAGGGCAAAGTCTTGGGGTTGTTTGATTGAGGATGTCCAGACGGGGTCGAAGAGGGCAGCGGCGAGGATTCCGACTACTGCAGCGTTGATGGCGACGAGGGCGGCGCGGAAGTTAGTGGCTTGGCTGAGTTGGTTCCAGAAGGGAAGGATGGCGATGACGAGGAGGAATGACGGAAGGAAGATGGCGATGAGTGCGATGAGTGCACCAGGGATACCGCCGGGTCCGACATCCATGACGGTGCCCAGATATACGGAGAAGGTGAAGAGCGGCCCGGGGATGGCTTGGGATGCGCCGTAACCGGCGATGAACTGTTCGGTGGTTACCCATCCGTTTTGGACTACTTCAGACTCGAGGGTGGGCAGGACGACATGGCCGCCGCCGAATACCAACGAGCCACTGCGAAAGAAACTGTCGAATATAGCGAGGATGTCGATATCTAGAATCGTTCGAGCTATTGGGAGACCGATTAGAAGAATGGAGAAGAACAGAGCAGATGCGATGCCGATGGCTTTGGGAATAGCGTAGGAAGTATCTTCGGCGGGAGAATCCGCGACGTAGCGATGAAAGTTACGCCAGCCGTAGACGCCAGCGAGGAGTATCACCAATACGATTCCGATCGCGAAAGGGTAGAGCAGGATTCCGATAGCGGCGATGATAGCGACGGTGGCGCGGGCTCTGTCGGGAGCGAGAGTAATCCCCATTCCCCAAAGAGCTTGAGCGACTACAGCGACCGCGGCGATTTTCAGACCGTTCAGAGCGGTATCTTTGATGAGTTTGATGTCCCACTCGCCGAAGGTAAGGTTGTCGAGCTCCGTCACTCCGACGGCGAATGCGATAAGAATTGCGGCTGATGGTGCGGTGAATGCGATCCAGGCGAGGATTCCGCCGAGGATTCCCCCGCGAGTAATGCCGACGGCGATGCCGACTTGGCTGCTGGTGGGTCCGGGGAGGAAGTGGCAGAGGGCGACGAGGTCGGAGAAGCGTCTTTCGGTGAGCCAGCGTCGGTTCACTACGTATTCTTGGTGGAAGAATCCGATGTGGGCTATGGGGCCCCCGAAGGAGGTTAGTCCGAGACGGAGTGCGACGGCGAAGATCGTGAGGAGGTTGGAGAGGCGAGAGCTTGCGCCGGTTGGAGTTTCTTCTGTCATTCGGGAAGTCCTTTCAACCGGTGCTACGCTTGGGTTCCGGCCTTCGCCGGAATGACGTTGCTTCAGACGCGGAACTCTTCTAGAACGTCCCACTTTGGTTCTAGCCCTAGTCCGGGGCGGTCTGGGGCGTGGACGTAGCCGTCTTCGATGTAGAGTTCGTGCTGCCAGATCTTTCCGTGCATGGGATCTACGGTGTCGCGGTAGTACTCGAGGATGAGGCCGTTAGGGATTGCAGCAACGAGGTGGATGTGGACGTATTGAGAGCCGTGCGGTGCGATGTCGAGGTCATGGGCTTGGGCTAGTGCTGCGACCTTCATGAACTCGGTGATTCCGCCGAGGACTAGGGCATCGGGCTGGAGGATGTCGACGGCTCGGTGGTCGATCATGTCTCGGAAGCCGTACCGAGTGTATTCATTTTCGCCGGCGGCGACGGGGACGGAGGTTGCGCGAGTGATTTCGCGTTGACCGATGTAGTCGTCGGGTTCTACGGGTTCTTCGAACCAGAAGAGGTCGTATTTCTCGGCTTTGCGGGCGAATTCGATGGCTTCGTAGTGGCGGTATGCGTTGTTGGCGTCGACCATCAGTCGGATGTCGGGTCCGATGGTCTCGCGGCATACGCGGACGCGTTCGATGTCTTCATTGATCGGGACGGCACCGACTTTGATCTTGACAGCCCGTGCTCCTAGTTCGACGTTGGAGGCCATTTCTGCGGCAAGTTCTTTGAGGCCTTTTCCTTCTTCGTAGTAGCCGCCGGCGACGTAGGTGTCGACGCGGTCGGTGTATCCGCCGATGAGTTTGTAGACGGGCAGTCCGGCGACTTTTCCTTTGATGTCCCAGAGTGCGATGTCTACCCCTCCGAGCATCCGAGTGGTGATGCCTCGGCGACCGACGAGCTTGGGTCGCCACATTTCGCGCCAGATGCGCTCATTGTCGAGCGGATCCATGCCGACCAGCATCTTTTTAAAGTGTCCGATGATGGCGTCACCGACTTCGGGGGAGGCTTCGATACCGCCTGCGAGGCCGATGCCGGTAATGTTGGGATCGTCGGTCTCGATGACGACGATGTTTAGAAGGTTGTGGGTGTATGTGTAGAGACCGTTGGTGATAGGGACTTCCCTCGGCCACTTGAACATTTCGAGTTTGACGTCGGTGATTTGCATCGTTTCACCTGTTGGGGATCGTATGGGCGATTGTCAACAAGGTTGAATATTAGCGCAGCGGTGTTAACCACGCGTTGAAATCACTCTTTTGATGACCAAACCCGAGCCACGACCTGACAACGAACCGAGAAGCAGAGCGGAGTAGAATTGATAGCAAGCTGAAGCGTGGGCCCGTAGCTCAGGGGTTAGAGCAGTCGGCTCATAACCGATCGGTCGGGGGTTCGATTCCCTCCGGGCCCACCACTATTTCTTTATTTTCGGTTTGAACTCGGACAATTATGGGGCTCATTACTACTTTGGGTACGACATGTCAATTCGATAAATCCTCTTGAACCTGGGTCAGTTGCCATGGCATTGTTCTGTGTGCCTGGCGAAACTGACCCGACGCGCCGATGGCATGTTTGCCATGCCGCGAGCACCGTCAATTCAGCCCCGGGTCAACATGAAGGGCTGCATCTTCCACCTCGTGCGGCTGGAGCAACCGACACAGCTTTTCATACACCTGAACCCGATATCGACCAGTGTCAGTGATAAACAGGCGACCTTCATTGTCTACGCGGACCGATGTCGGGGATTTCAACCTTTTTTCGCGATCGAGATTGATGACGTTGTCGCGCTGGCGGAGGATATCCGGATTCCCCATCAATCTGCTTATGCCACGCGGGTTGATGGTCGCATCACCTATGAATGATTCGATGAAGTTGCCGCGCCAGTTGAACATTAAAACACGGTGGTTGTTTCGGTCGGCGACGTAGACATCTCCGTACCTGTCCACTGCCACTCCGCTTGGATGATCTAGTTCGCCAACTCCGTGACCCGGGCTGCCAATGATCTGCGTCACTGTCCCGTCAGTCGAAAACCTTTGTACACGGCTGTTATGCCAGTCGGCCACTACCAAGGAGCCGTCAACGGGGTCGACCGCAATGCCCCAAGGGTGATTCAGTTGTCCTGGCGCATCTCCAAATTCACCGAATCCACCTAGGTACTTCCCGTCGCGCGTGAAGTGTTGTACGCGGTGATCGCGTGAGTTAACGACCCACAAGTTTTCGTCGGCATCCAATGCGATGCCGGAAGGACCGTTCAAACAACCGGGTCCGTCACCACACTCCCCCCAAATGCCCACGGTAGATCCAGTTGTTTTGATCGCCACCACAGCATTTGCGCGTTCGTCCGTGTTGAATATCGTGCCTGCAGTGTCTAGGACGCACATCACTGGTGAAGGGAGTCGGTCGTCACCGTGACCAGCAACTAGGCCGTCAATTTCCGGCACAATATCGTTTTCGTACCCTTCATCCGCGATGTTCACGCGCACGTATCGGGTGCGTGGTACTTGTTGAAGGTTCGCACTTCCGCGGTTGAGTACGTAATAGGATCCGTCAGAACCGATGGCGATGTCCTGCGGTCCTCTGAAACCACCCACCGCCAGCCGCTGGCCCAAAGTCACAACGTACTTGTGCCCGATGCGCAGCAACGTTGGGTAATTGTGCTTCTCGGTGGGGGATCGATTGGTTAACGTTCCTTTTGTTGTCGTCATGTCTCGGCTGGAATTACGAAGTCAACGGATTTACTATGTCCTCGAACTGGTCGAAGGTGCCGTTCACTATTGGACTTGGGTTGATATACAGCCACTGGTCGAGCACGGAAGAGTAGAGTGACCTGAAGTCATTATTGAAATGCAGGTCCCCGTTCAACTGTTGGCTCGGAGCCAACGACGGATAATCGGAGTAAAAACCCCCGTTGACACGTGAGCCAATCAGAAATGCTCCCCCTCCGGATCCATGGTCGGTCCCGTTGCCGTTGTCTCTTACCCTCCGACCGAACTCTGAGAACACGAGCATTACTACCTCTTCGGCGGCGCCATGTTCGCGCAGGTCTTCAAAGAAGTCGCTGACCGATCGGGATACATTGGACCACAGCTCCGCTTGCATGTTGACTTCGTTGCCGTGTACGTCGAATCCACCTATCTGCGCGTAGTAGATGCGCGTTCCGATGCCCGAAAGATGCACCTGTGCAATGCCACGGAGACTCTGTGACAGCGGATCGGAAGCGTATTCGATCGTCGAGGTGTAATGCTCTGGTGCAGCGCGCAGCATATCGGCCCCAGTCATCGCGTCCAGACCGGTTTGACCGATGTGATCCATTAGCATGCTTTGCTCGTCGATCTCTTCCGGTGTGTACATCCGAGTGAAGGCGTTCAACGCTCGCCTTTGC
>JAAXHR010000356.1 GCA_012270805.1 Dehalococcoidia bacterium | reverse complement strand
TCAAGGTCCTCATAGGGCCAAACATGAATTACTTGGTTGATCGGCCCGACTTCGGTGAACCAGAATCCGAAGAGTTGCGAATACCCCTGGCGACCTTCCTTGATCTTGGCCGCGGTCCTCGCCTCGAAAGTCTCTACGGACCTGGGTTTGAGGTCATACGTCCTGAATTCGTAGATCATCTTGACTCCTCAGTTGGCTCGACTCTGGTTGCTCGAAGGCTAACATGTAGGCGAATATGGCGAGGCCCTGCGTGCACCATTTATCAGGTCCATGACATTCGCTCGAATTAACGTGGTAGTACAAGATTATGTCAGCAGTGAGGAGCAGTGATGGAAATTCAAAGCGCGACAGCGCTGGTCACCGGCGCGTCGAGGCGCATCGGAAGGGCGTTGGCCTTGGCGCTGGCGAACAACGGATGCGGCGTAGCGATCCACTACAACACCAGCGAGGCCGAAGCACTCGAAACTAAAGCTAGAGTACGAGAGCGCGGAGTCGACGGTGAAGTCGTTCAAGCCGACCTCGCAGACTCAAAGGAATGTGAACGCCTCTGGAAAGAAGCCGTACATGTCATGGGTGTCGCACCTAACATCCTCGTCAACAACGCCTCGTTTTTCGGCCGTGCCAGCCTTAACGACGTTTCAGCTGACGGATTCGATCATGCGATTGCCGTCAACGTCCGCGCACCCATGTTGCTTGCCCAAGCAATGAACTGGGAGCTGGCTCCAGAGGCCATCGGCAAAATCTTCAACATCAATGACCGTAGACAGGTTTACCGGTCCCGATTCACCTACGCCGTCACCAACTCCGCACTGACCGGCATGACCAAAGCCTTGGCGGTGAGCTTGGCGCCCCGAATCCAAGTTAACGAGCTACGGTTGGGCGTCATCCTGCCGCTATCTGACGACGAGACCGACAATGTTCCTTCGTATTCCAGTCGAACTCTCGGCCCAGCCCGACGGACGGGCACATTGGACGAGGTATGCCAAGCTGTCATTAGCGTCATCGGAAACGATTACATCAACGGTGCCTCGATCAGCGTCGATGGTGGCCTGAGCGCGATCGATTGAACCCACACGATCCTGCGGGTTTCGCAATGGATTTTGCGCAGGCAACGAATTGCTTGTATCATTTGCGCACGCGCGGGCGGTTTGCTTCAACATGCCGTCCATCAGCACCGAGTCCACGATCTCATGCACAAGACGCTAGTCACAATCGACGGACACATCGGCTCTGGCGCCTTTGATGTCGGCAAGAAGATCGCCCGAATGTTCGGGTTGCGATACTTCGACCGGGCGAGACTACGGGTGCTGAACGGCGAAGCCAACGAATCCGATCTGGTTTTAGCGTCAACTGGCAGCGATGGGGAGTTCTCCGACCGTCTTTGGGCTTGGATCGAACGCGCTGCGTCATATTTTGCCATCGGTGCCGCCGGCGATGATCCGCTTCTACAGGGTGCCGCAGACATTCACGTGCCGCTGACTTGGGACACGAACGGCCCTTCATCTGCCAGCATGCTCGGCAAGGCCTATGACCTCGATCAAGTGGCCAAAGAGGGCAACGCAGTGATTGTGCATCGCGCTGGAGCCGTAGAACTCGCCGATATCGAACAGGTATCCCGCGTTGGCATCTTCGCCGAATGGGACGACCGTGTCAACCGCGTCATGGCACGCGAAGGATTGCACGATGTCGCTCTAGCCGAGCGCATCATTTCCGAGCGCGAAAAGGCGCAGAGAGAGTACTTCCACAAGATGCACAAAGCGGATCCTGAAGACCCGGAGCTTTACGATCTAGTGATCAACACTTCGGACAACAATATCGACGTCGCCACGATCCAAGTTTCACGCTACGTTAAAGAAGCCCGAGATGGTGTCCCTGTTTGATTGTTAATTAATCGCTGTTTCAATCAGCATCCGATTGCAGCAACAATCCCCGCGACATCATCTCTTGCGCCTCTCGCAGGTCTTTGTGGCTGTCAACCGATATCCAATTCGCACGCGATTTGATTGCGCGGACTCTTTCCTCACTCACCAGCTGGGGAAAGGTCGTCGTTTCATGATCACCTACGTCAGGTAACACGCTTTCGATTTCGCGTTCAAAGACGTAGATGCCACCGTTTATCCAGAACGGCAACTCCGTCTTTTCGGCAAAACTCGTCACCACGTCATCATCTGAAACAAGGACCACGCCGAAAGAACTGACATATGGTATCAGGGTTATGGCCGCGGCCGCGCCATGTTCGCGGCGTTGTCGGACAAGTGGTGCCAACGACTGATCGCTCAAGACATCGCCGTTGACCACAATCACGTCCCCGACATCTTCAGGCACCAACCTCATCCCTTGCTTCACCGCGCCGCCCCTGCCAAGTGGTTGATCCTCGGGCGAATAGTGAGCGCGAAATCCAAACC
>JAAXHR010000370.1 GCA_012270805.1 Dehalococcoidia bacterium | reverse complement strand
TCCGACATCGCTGGCGCTTCGCCTGTAGTGCCGCCGATCACCAGTCCATCCGAACCAGATGCCAAAAGCGATTTGGCCAGCTTGCGAGCCTGGGGATAGTTCACTTCACCCTCCTCTGTAAACGGGGTGACCATCGCTGTGAGAACTCGTCCGATTTCTGCCATTTCAAACTCCCTTACGCATCGAATCTTACATCACATCGGACAATACAAAGTCACGCGTAACCCGTGTTGGCATTTATGTCATTCCGAGCGCAACACGCATATCATTCCGAACGAAGCGAGGAATCTAACCCCCTCGCACTGGTTACACCTCCCAAGATTCTTCACTCCGTTACGCCCCGTTCAAAATAACCGACCGGGAGCTACTGAATGTCGACACCGCTCAACTCAAACGGGCATTGACTCCGATACAGGGCGAGGGATGGCGGATATGAGGGCTCAGCGCGCCGCCAAGTGATTTACGCGGTTGCCGCCACGCGTGGTCGGACACACTCCCGTGCAACGCATTCATCCATGATCTGCAACGCGTTGAGAGCCGCACCCTTGCGAAGGTTGTCAGCCGCAAGCCAAAACACGACACCGTTCTCGTGCGCAAGATCGCGCCGCACCCGACCTACCATCACCTGATTCTCACCTGCAGAGTTCGAAGGCATCGGATAGACCGATTCATCCGGTCGATCCAAAAGAGCTATGCCTGGGAACTCGGCTATCGCCATTCGAGCCTCATCGACAGATATTAGGGCGTCAAACTCCACCGTCACCGATTCGCAGTGTGAAATCTCCACTGGGACACGAACGCAGGTGGACGCTAGGCGCAAATCCGGATCGCCGAGTATCTTGCGTGACTCGTTGACCATCTTCCACTCTTCCTTCGTGTATCCCTCGTCAATGAAGTCGTCAACCTGCGGAAGCAAATTGAACGCGATCGGATGAGGATACTGGCTCGGCGGTGACATCTCTTTCCCACTCAACATCTCAAGCGACTGATCGAACAGCTCCGCTCGCGCAGCCGCGCCTGTGCCAGTAACCGACTGATATGTCGAAACCGTAACGGAACTGATTTCCCCCAGGCCGCGGAGTGCGGCTAGTGCCATCACCAGCGGTGTCGTCGTGCAGTTGGGAATCGAGATGATGCCGGAATGCCACTCAACATCGGAGCCGTTCACCTCCGGAACCACTAGCGGAACAGCGGAATCCATTCGATACGCCGAGCCGTCGTCAATCACCAACACACCGCGCTTGACCGCCTCAGGAGCCAACGTCAAACTCACCTCGGACGACGCAGATATAAACGCCACGTCAACACCGTCAAACGATCCGGGCGTGGCTTCTTCAACCGTCAACAGCTGACCGCGATACTCCAATTGCTTACCATGAGACCGCTTAGATGCAAGAAGCCGCAACTTTTCGGCCGGATGCTCCCGCTCGGCCAACAACTCCAGTGCAACGGTTCCGACCGCACCCGTTGCACCTACAATAGCGACTTCCAACACTGGTGGCTGCATCTAATTCTCCTGAGGCTGTAAATCGAACCTTATTTCGGTTCGTTTTGTTTTCGAGCGAAGTCGTTTAGCCCGACAAGCCAAGGACCTTGTCGAGACCAACGATCATGGACTTTTCGTCCATAACGCGGCGAACCGCGAGCATCACGCCCGGCATGAAGCTGTTGCGGTCAACCGAGTCATGCAGCAACGTCAAAGTTTGCCCCAACGCACCGAACACCACTTCGTGGCGAGCCACGCGACCCAGCATTCTCGCGCTGTGGACGTTGATGCCACCCACAGAGCCGCCGCGCGTTCCCGTCAGCAGCTCTTTTTCGACGATGTTCTGATCGAAGTCGTTTCCCTTGCCGTCAAGCATCGCTTGGACTATCGACAGCGCGGTGCCCGATGGCGCGTCGATCTTCATCTCGTGATGACTCTCGATTACGTCTGCATAGTCGAAGTAACTTGACGCGATGCGCGCTAAGTGGATCAGCACCACACATCCCAGCGCGAAGTTCGACGCCGAGATAACGCCGACACTAGCCTCCGAAGCCCGATCGCCAATCGCAGACAGCTCTTCCGACGAAATGCCGGTCGAACCCGAAACACATCGAACACCATTCGCGATGCACGTCCGCATCGCAGTCGTTCCGCCCTCTGCGTTCGTGAAATCGATCACGACGTCCGGCTTGACGGTTCCAAAGAGTGCCTCAAGATCCGTCGCCAGCGGCAGTTCGACGCCGTCTGACGTTGCAACCGTCGTCTTAGCCCTGGCGAACAGATCGACGCCTCCAACCGGGACCATCCCCGGCTCCTGCTCCACCGCGCCCAACACGGTCGATCCCATTCGCCCCAACACTCCGTTAACTGCGACGGTTATTTCGGACATCTCTACTTCGGATACTGCTTGCTTTCAGTCGTCGACACCAACTAGGGTGTGTGGACATTCATGTCATTCCGAGCGAAGCGAGGAATCTAGGCTGCCTCCGCTATGGTTGCAGGTTCAGATTCTTCACTCCGCTGCGCTCCGTTCCGAATGACACGGTTCCTGCTAGGCGTTGAATGTCCACAGGCTCTAAGCCAATTGATTCGATTCTAGGCTACCGGTCGCGTCGATCGCGAGTGATCATTCGACGACGCGGGCGTCGGTCTCGGCCGTCGTCGTCACCGAAATCGTCGCGCCGGTTGTTCCGACGACCTCCACGGTCGTAGTTGTCGCGCCGGTCGCCACGATCAAAATCATCACGTCGATCACGCCGTCCACCGCGATCAAAGTCATCCCGTCTGCTGCCGCGGTCAAAGTTGTCCCGGCGACCACCGCCGCCACGATCAAACCGACCGCCACCGCGACCACCACGGTCTCCACCGCGACCGCCACCGCGATTGCCCGGCCTTCGCCTCGCAACCGCCTCCTCTAGCGCCCGGTCGTGATCACCGTGGTTGTTCTCCTCGATTCT
>JAAXHR010000162.1:347-1003 GCA_012270805.1 Dehalococcoidia bacterium | reverse complement strand
CAACGGACGGTTGGGCATATTCGGGCAGTGAATGGGGTGTCGTTCGATGTGAATCCGGGTGAGACGCTGGGGGTTGTGGGTGAGAGTGGGTCGGGTAAGACGACGGTTGCGCGGGCCGTGATTCAGTTGGAGAGGCCAACGTCCGGGAGCGTGATTTTTCAGGACGAGCAGTTGGTAAATGCTCCTTCAGAGGTGTTGCGTGCGGCGCGTCGGAACATGAGCATGGTGTTTCAGGATCCATATGGATCGCTGAATCCTCGGATGCGAGTCGGAAACATCGTTGGTGAGCCTTTGCGGGCGCACAAAGTGTTTGAATCGAAGAACGAGTATCTTGAACGCGTCGCTGAGTTGTTCCAGATGGTAGGTTTGCATCCGGGTGTGGCGAGCCGGTATCCGCACCAGTTTTCTGGAGGTCAACGGCAACGTATCGCCATCGCCAGGTCGTTGGCGGCTAATCCGCAGCTGATTCTGTTGGATGAGCCGGTGTCGGCGTTGGATGTGTCGATTCAGGCGCAGGTGATCAACTTGCTCGAGGACTTGCAGGATGAGCACGACTTGGCGTACGTGTTCGTGGCGCACGATCTATCGGTAGTGCGGCACACTGCGCATCGGACCGCGGTGATGTATCTGGGCAAAATCGTGGAGATCGCGGACGG
>JAAXHR010000162.1:0-257 GCA_012270805.1 Dehalococcoidia bacterium | reverse complement strand
CTAACGCGGCGGCACGAGGTGGCTTGTATTCGGGCGGAGTTTTAGGCGGTTTCGTCAGCCATGTCATTATGAACGGAGCGTAGGAAAACTCGCAGATCTAAACCCCCTTGTATTCCCCCTTGGACATCAAGGGGAGGGGTGGAGGATCCCCTTGGCATCTCCCGCGCATCGTTGCGCGTACCATCGTTTTCCCTGCTCGGCGGGGGAAATGTCCGCTGGACAAAGGGGGCACTCACACGGCCCCGCGCGAACCGATG
>JAAXHR010000254.1 GCA_012270805.1 Dehalococcoidia bacterium | reverse complement strand
CAGCCGAGCCCGACGCTCCAGTAGAGGGGGATGTCGAGTCGGGCTGCGCCACCCATGAGAGCGTGGCAGGGAAGGCCGGCGTCCTTACCGAGGATGTCCCATAGGGCGATGTCGACTGCTCCGACGACATGTGGGGGGAGCTTGGTGATACGTTCTTCGTCGCCGAGGTACAGGGTTTCCCAGTGGCGGTCGATCTTGCGAGGGTCTTCGCCGATGAGGAGGGGTTTTACGGTGGATTCTAGGTAGGCCTCAAAAGCGCCGGAGCGTCGGGAGACTTCGGCGACGCCGGTGATGTCTTTGTCAGTTCGGACTTGAAGGATCGCTCTGCCGATCTTCAGCGGAGTTATGTCGAAACCGGTGATCTTCATGTTGAGCTTCCGTTGCTTGGATGTTGGGCCTGCGTATCAGAGTTTAGCGCAGAAGTGGGGTTGTCTGAGCTGTGGTTTGAAGGATTTGGGTGGTGGGCGATGGAATGGTTCTAAAATAATGGAACTTTTCCTGGTGGCGCGACGTCGTTGTAGTAGGTGTGCAAGTTGACACGAATACGACAGAAGTAATGCAAGGAGGAGGTGTTTTCGATGAAGTTTGCTAAGAGTCAAGCACGGATGAGATGCCGGGGCGGATCTTGGAGGTTTGGTCTGTTCACAGGATTCTTTGTTCTGCTGATGATAGCCGTGGCGAACTGCGGCGGTGTTGAGCCAAACGCCGCGGTTAAAACCGCAGTTTCTGCTTCGGCGCCGAGCGGTGGCGTCGCACCTGCGCAAGGGATGGTAATCGGTGATGCCACGTGGGTTCTTGAATCGCTGGACGGACATCCTGTCGTTGAAGAATCTTTCGTCACGCTGAAGATAGAAGATGATCGGTTCTTTGGCTTTGACGGATGCAACTCCTATGGAGGACGATCCAAGAACGGAGCGTTGATCAAAGATGCGGATGGAGTGTTTTCGGTCCCGCCCCTGTGGAGCACTGCTATGGACTGCCCCGAGCCTTTGGGTGTCATGGATCAGGCTGACGCATATATGTCGGTTCTTATACGGGCTAGGAGATACCGGATGTCGGGTGAACGGCTAGAGATTCTAGACAGCGATGGCGCGGCTAGGCTGGTCTTCGCCAGACAGATGCCGCTGGATGGTCGCCCCATCGATCTGAGTGGCACTGCGTGGCGGCTCATGATGGGTGGTTCTGCGCCCGGCGATGATCGTGCGGCGACTCTGGTCTTCCTTGATGACCGATTGGTCTCCGGCAACACCGCCTGCCGTGCTTACCTCGCGACCTACAGCAAATCCGAGGCGAGTTTGCGCTTCCCATCGAAGTCCATGCTCAATGGCACACAGTCGTGTTCGGATGATGCTCGAAGGCTTGAAAGCGAGTTCGGGGACTTTCTCACGTGGGCGAGGGAGTACGCGGTTAGCGAGGATGAAGGATCGAGCCGACTCACGATCTGGAGCGTCAGGGGTAAGACACTGACCTTCAAGCCGCTGTCTCCAAGCGTTGGAGATGTCGCTGACTCGGACTGGGCCTTGGTGGCGTTCGGCAATCTTCCCAAATCCGAGTCTGGTTTGACGCTCGCTCAGACCACTTCGGTGGTTGAGGGAACTGACGTGACGCTCTCGTTCGACGATCACGGCGTTTCAGGGTTCTCCGGGTGCAACTCATACGCGGGTCCCGCGGTGGTTGGAGACGGGTCAGTCACGATAGATGGTCAATCTTTTTTCTCGACGGCAAAATCGTGTAAGGACTTGGATCGTGTGATGGAGCAGGAGGAACCGTATCTAGATTTGCTACCGCGGATGACCCGGTATGGTGCGTATGGGGATAGCCTGTTCATGCGGACGGATGATGATGGGTTTTTGCTGTTTCGGTACTAGGGTGCCCCCTTTGTCCTTCGGACATTTCCCCCGCGAGCGGGGGAACCCGTCTGCGCCCCGGCATTTCCTCTGCGAGCGGGGGAAACCTGTCTGCGCCTCGGCATTTTCTCTGCGAGCGGGGGAAACCCTGGGGCCTGTCGGACATTTCCTCTGTGGCGGGTAAACCCGATCTGCCCCGGCACCCCCTTCAATTCCCCCTCTGAGAGGGGAAGGGATAGGGGGTACGCTTTGCGAAGGGGGCTTTAGGCGGCTAGTTTGGCTAGGGCGTTTTCGTTGAGGTCGATGCCTAGGCCGGGTTTGTTGGTTAGGGTGATGATGCCGTTTTTGGGGATGATGTGTTCGCCGTAGAGTTCGGCTACTTCTTCGAGGGGTGGTGCGAATTCGGTAGAGAATTCGTGGGGTCGGATGGCGTTTTTGATGGTGGAATAGCAGTGGATGGATGCGATGCTGTTGATGCCGGCGTTGGGGGAGTGGGGCATTATGGGTTTGTTGTGGGTGGTGGCGAGTTTGTAGATCTTTAGGATCTCGGAGGGTCCGCCGGCGTTGAGGATGTCGGGTTGAAGTATGTCGGGGTTTCCGATCATTATGATGTCTCGGAAGCGCCATCGGTCCCAGTCCTGCTCGCCGGTGGAGACGGCGACGTCGAGCGCATCAGCGACTTGGCGGAGGCCGGGGACGTCGTATTGAGACAACGGCTCTTCGAAATGGTCGATGCGTCCGTAGGTTTCCATGGCGCGTCCTTGCTGGATAGCGGTGGGGACGGAGTATCCGTTGTTGGCATCGAAGCCGAGGTAGATGTTGTTGGGGAGGTAGTCTCGGACGAGCTTGAACATCTGGAGGTCTTTGGCGGGATTGGCATCTTGGCGGTAGGACTTCCAGTCCATGCGGATCTTGAAGGCTCTGTAGTCCAATTCCCATCCGTCCATGACGTCGTCGAGCATCTGGTCGGGGGTCTTCTTCCAACCAGAACCGACGCTCCAGTAGAGGGGAATGTCGAGCCGTGCGGCGCCGCCCATGAGGGCGTGGCAGGGAAGCCCGGCGTCTTTTCCGAGGATGTCCCATAGGGCGATGTCGACGGCTCCGACGATTTGGGGTCTGAGTTTGGCTTCGCGGGGGATCTGTTTCTGGGAGCCCAAGTAGAGCGTTTCCCAGTGGCGGTCAATTTGGCGCGGGTCTTCGCCGATGAGTAGAGGTTTGATGGTGGATTCGAGGTCGGCCTGGAAGATTTGACCGGGTGCTTCGGCGACACCGGTGATGTCGGTGCTGGTTCGGACTTGGAGCAGCAATCTGCCGTTCTTTAGTTGGGTGGTGTCGAACCCGGTGATTTTCATGTTGGCCTGCTGTGGGTGGGAGTGAGATACCGATACGGAGTTTAGTGTAGTTTAGCGGGGTGCCCCCTTTGTCCTTCGGACATTTCCCCCGCTAGCGGGGGAAACCTGGCGTCTGGACATATCCCACGAGTGGGAATCAAGCTACCTAACAGCGATGGTTTCCCCCGTTCACGGAGGAAATGGTGTAGCCAAAGGGGGTACGGTCAGGATCGCCTGTATGTCGGCGCAGTGATGGGACTCCTTGTGGGTACGCCCGCGATTGCCCCCTTTGTCCTTCGGACATTTCCCCCGCTCGCGGGGGAAACCTAGTGCCGCTCGCTTTGCGAAGAGGCAATGGCCGCTACCATCCGGGTTCCCCCGTTGACGGGAGAAATGGCGCAGCCAAAGGGGCAATGTTCAACCATCCCACATCGGTGCAATCACGCCAATCCCCATCCGCACACCTCACCAACCCCCTTTGTCCTTCGGACATTTCCCCCGCTAGCGGGGGAAACCTAGTGCCGCTCGCTTTGCGAGGGGGGCTGGTCACCCTCACCCTGGCCCTCTTCCATCGAGGGAGGGGATGTTTTAGACGTTTAGTTCGGCGCGGCGGTCTTGGAAGATGGTGGATAGGTCGGGGTCTTCCATTTCGGGGGCTTCGTCGCGGTATAGGTAGCAGAGGGCTTGGCGGTGTTGTTCGAGGCGATATGCGGGGGGCTGGTCTTCGTTGCAGATGTCCATGACGTGTGGGCAGCGGTCTGCGAATTTGCAGCCGAGCATGGAGGAGAAATCTTCGAAGCGCGGTGAAGGCGGTTCGTCGCCCCACTTGTTGTCGGGGTCAGGTTGCGGGATCGACTCTATGAGCAGTTGTGTGTAAGGATGTTTCGGTTCCAGAATCACACGCTCGACGGCGCCGGATTCGACGACGGAGCCTCGGTACATGACTAAGATGTTGTCGCTGATCTGCAATGCCGTGGTCAGGTCGTGGGTGATGTAAATGACCGAGATGCCGATCTCGCGGTTCAGGCGACGGATGGAGTCGAGGATAGTGGCGCGGAGAGATGCGTCGACCATCGAAACGGGTTCGTCGGCCAAGATGAGACGCGGCTTTATCAGGAGGGCACGTGCGACCATGATGCGTTGCCGCTGACCACCGCTCAGCTGGTGTGGGAAACGTCCCAACGTGTCGCCGGGCTGGAGGCCGACCATGGCCAAGGCTTCCTCGATCATCGCATCTCTGGCTTGTTTTGAGGTCGCCAGCTTGAAGCGATTTATCGGGGTTTCTAGAACGTGGTCAACTTTGTAGAAGGGGTTGTAAGAGCCGAACGGGTCTTGGTAGATCGATTGAACTTCCTGCTTGAACTTCCATGAATCTTGGCGGGAGAGTTTGGAGAAGTCGCTGCCGCGGTAGTACATCGTGCCGAAAGTGGGTTTGATGGTTCCCATGAGCAGTCGCGCCAAGGTGGTCTTGCCGGAACCGCTTTCGCCGGCAATGGTCGTGATCTTCGGTTCGTCCTCGTCTATGGAGAGCGACACATCGTCGACTGCGACGATCGGGGGCTTGGTTGAAAACGCTCCGCCACCGAAGGTTCGAGTGACGTGGTCGAGTCGCATGAATTCACTCAATTGGTTGCCTCCTGATCGTAGGAGAGCGTGGC
>JAAXHR010000299.1 GCA_012270805.1 Dehalococcoidia bacterium | reverse complement strand
TGCTCGCCGTTGATGATGTCGCCGATTCGCCCGATGGTCTGCGCCACAAGCAATGGTGCGGCGGCGATGTCCATGAATCTGCCGATCGGCGCTTTCGCGAAGTAGGCATAAATCATTCCTGCGATCCAACCTCCCAAGATGCCGCCCCAGAGTCCTATGCCTCCGTTCCAGACCGCGAAGATGGAAAGCGGGTCATCGCCATAGATTTGCCAGTTGTCGAGAACGTGGACGATGCGCGCTCCTACGATCCCTCCTAGCACTCCCCATAGCGCGGTGTTGTAGACCTGTTCTTGGTCAAGCTTCTCTCTTATCGCAGCCCTTCCCGACATCCAGATCGCAGTGCCTACAGCGATGAATGTGAGGAACCCGTGCCACGAAAACGCGGTGGTCGTGCCACCGAATATGTATGGATCGAAAGGTATGTTGATCGCTTCGAACACCTGATATCAGATCTCCGCTCCAGCAGTTGGCGAGTTGCCAACGATTCTATCGCGGCATCGTCAATCTCCGAGGCTTCCAAGTCCTCACGTCCATGAATGTGTCCGCACATTGCACTCCGAAGGACGCTTTGAACACCCCGGTTTTTCTACGATTCGACGTATGGACCGCAACGTCACAGCGTTTTTGGAGCATCTTGCTGGTGAGCGTGGACTTTCTGAAAACACCGTCGGCGCGTACCGCAACGATCTCTCGGGCTTGACTGCATTCATCTATGAATCGTCCATATCCGACCCAGAGGCGGTCGACTGGAACCGGTTCGACGAGGCGAAAATCGCTGATTTCGTGCAGCATCTCGATGAACGAGGCTACGCCAGTGCCACTAGGTCACGCAAGATTGCCTCGTTGCGATCGTTCATGCGCTTCCTGCGCGAAGAAGGAGTTACCAACGATCTCGCCACTCGGCGATTGAAGGCACCCCGGGGCGGCAAGCCGCTGCCCAAAGCTCTGAGCATCGAGGAGGTCGAAAGACTTCTGGATCAGGTAATGGATGCGTCGACTCCTGCGAAGCTGCGGGACCGGGCAGTTGTGGAGCTACTATACGCGGGCGGCCTGCGCGTCTCGGAAATAACCGACCTCAACGTTGACCACGTGAACTTCGATAACTACACGATCCGCATTTT
>JAAXHR010000204.1 GCA_012270805.1 Dehalococcoidia bacterium | reverse complement strand
CGACTTTCACCACAGGCTGCTAGTCATCAAGTTACTCCAAGCCGCACTCAAGGCGTTTGACCTTGAACTGGCGGAGGACAAGACTTCAATTCACGAACTGCCCGAAGGACTCTTTCGACCCTGGGTGTCGCTGTACCATGCCGCCTATCCAAAAAACCTCGCGAGACTCCGCTGGAAGGAATTCCGAGAGCTCTATCTTGCTGTACTTAGAATCGATGAGCGGCATCCTGGCACGGGTGTCATCGATCGATTCTTGGCCGACATTCTTTCCCGACGTGGACAGCTAAAGTTACGCCTAACCCGGCGACGGCTCCTAAAAGTGACTAGCATGCTGATCATGCTCGGGAATCGAAGAATCAAGGCTTTTCCAAAGATCTTGGCCATCATCGAGTCCGTTCTTCATTCACCACTCGGTCAGCAACACACTGCCGATATCATTTCGTACATCGATATTTATTTGGAAGCTCTTTCGCAAGATGAGGAGCGAAACGCCTACCTCATCTCTTGGCTTGCGTATTTCGTAGTCAGCAATGGACTGAAGAACCACCTAACCTTCAGGCCAAACTACAAGGACCCTGTAACCAGATCGGTCTTCAACAATCGGGGGCACGTGTTCCGCAACTCGCGCTACTTCCGGGTGTTCGAGGGATGCCGAGCAGTAGCGAAGAAACGGTCGATGTTGGAATACCTGGACATTTTCAATCCACCGATCGGAACATGATGTCGGCCCACTTACCTTGCCTCAGACAATCACCACTCGTTGCGTTCCAGAACGCGTTGGCTGAGGTGACAAACACATCTTCCTCCGCCTCGGCGCCGACCTGTGCGCACACGCGATCCGTCGCGTCGGTGATCTTGTCCGGGTATGCCGGGCGACGTATTCGATGAGAGCGGCGCTGTATACTTCGCTTCAAGAGTGACCGGCGCCGCGCGCGAGGCGCTCGACCTTGTGGGAGACATCGTCTGGTATCGACACAGCCGTCTTCATACCTGGAGTATGACGATGCGCCAGCAGCCGGCAGCAGGCGAATCCTGCCGGTCGGGCCCGGCCTCCAGCGGTACCTCGGCTGAGCCGGTCTCCGGTGAGATTTCGCATTCGTCATCAGAACCAGGTCATAACAGCCTGTGGTGAAAGTCGCGGAAC
>JAAXHR010000447.1 GCA_012270805.1 Dehalococcoidia bacterium | reverse complement strand
GACACGCCAGCCGTTGGGTGTGCGACAACGTTGCGAACCGTATTCCCGCACGCTTCTCGCGTCGTCAGCCCGACATCGCCGATCATGCGCATCAGATCGGGTGTTTCGTCCAAAGGGACGTGGTGGAACTGCACGTTCTCGCGCGTCGTCAGGTGGCCCTTCTTCAGTGGCGCGTATTTCTCTGAAACTTCGCCGAGAATCTCCAGTTGCCGCGTGGTCAATCCGCCAAATGGCGCCTTGATGCGAACCATTTGCCGGTCGGGTTGACGTTGCCCATAGACACCTTGGCGCAACCGGAATCGCATAAATGCCGTCTCTTCGAAATCGCCTGCTTTGAATCGTTCCTTCTGCGCTTCGAAATTCGCGATCTCTTCGCCGCTGATCAACAACACCCGTTCTCCAGCGGCATCGGGTGTCCATTCGGTCTGTTTGGTGGTTACGCTCGTGGTCACGGTTTGATTGCTCTTACAAATGCCTGCGCATCGGCGCCCCTTTACGCCGATTAGTGGTAATCATACACTGATGATCGAATCCCTTCTGAATGTTCGCCGTGTCGATCGGCGGGAATCACTGCCCACATCGACTTCTGTAGACTCGTTGGCAACTGAACAGATTGTCTAGGCATAGGATGGTGAAACAAATGGATGCGACGCGGTTCGGGGGGATCCACTTCATGATGCCGACACCGTTCGCTCCAGACGGTTCGGTTGACACTGGTTCGATCGCTCGATTAGTAGAAACTGCGGGTAGTACGGGTTGTACTGGGGTCGTTACTCTTGGTGTGATGGGCGAAGCTCACCGCCTCAATGATGTCGAACGCGCTCCCATAATCGACGCCGTGGTCGCGGCGTGTGACAGTCGATTGACGGTAACAGTTGGCGTCAGCGGTCAGAGCGGGGCGCAAGTAGCTGACCGCGTCCGGGAAGCCCAAAGCATCGGTGCCACAGCCGTTATGGCATCACCTCCCAATTTGGCTAAGCCCAACGACAACGCGGTGTTTGCGTATTACCAGGCGATCGATGATGCCACAGAAATTCCGATCGTGGTGCAGGATCTTCCTGAGCAGACCGGCGTTCATATGTCACCTGGATTCATCGCCAAACTGAACTCGGAACTGGCGAACGCCAAGTATCTCAAGCTCGAAGACCCTCCGACGCCTCCGAAAATCTCGACCGTACGAGCTGCCACGAACGACAACATCGGGATTTTTGGAGGTCTCGGCGGCGCGTTTCTATTCGAAGAGCTCCAGCGCGGCGCGGTTGGCACGATGACTGGATTCGCGTATCCTGAGGCGCTGGTCAAGATCTATCGCCAATTCATGACCGGGGACATCGAAGGCGCGCGGCAAACTTTCTATGGCTGGTTGCCGTTGATCAGATATGAGAACACCGCCGGCCTCAGTTTGTCCATCCGCAAACACATCATGGCCAAACGCGGCATGCTCGGCTCGCCAGCCGTCAGACCCCCGTCTCCGGCGATCGACGATCTGGGTGTCGCCGAGTTGGACGACATCATCAGTGCGATGTCACCGTTCATTGAATCCGAAATCGGCAGTGCCGCCGTCGCTGCGTGATCCTTTCACCGACACACGGCGGAAACAACATCGGTCTAAAAGGGGATAAGATATGCACTGAACGCGGTTCGCTCACGCGTTTTTCTAGCGATAACTGGTGCTAGCGCACGGTTTCACTTTGATGTCGAACTCGACACAAGACGGGAACTCCGATAACGACCTGAAAACGATCTATTGCATGCACTGCGGGACAACGGCATCAGTTGACGACTACGCATGCGATCGTTGCGGAGAACGCGTCTACCTTCCAGACCCATC
>JAAXHR010000055.1 GCA_012270805.1 Dehalococcoidia bacterium | reverse complement strand
TTCCAATGGAACTCCTTTGATCTCCGCTACACACTCGGCGACGAGTCGGGTATCTTTTGGCTCTGTCCACTTGGCACGGTTCTTTTTGAAGGGTTGGGGGTAGGTATCAGTCTCTAAGACAATCGAATCGATGGGTATGCGTTTGGCGACGTCTTGTAGTTCTGGCGATCGCAGGAGTGGTTTGGCGAATGAGATTTTGAAACCTAAGTTGAGGACCTTACAGGCGTATTCGTAGTCGCCTTGGAAGTAGTGGGCGGCTCCGCCGAGTTGACCGGCATCAGTTTCGGCGAGGATGGAAAGAGCAGAGGCGCGGGCTTCGAAGCGTGAGAGGTCATCAAGGCGTTCGCGGACGTGGAAAACTACGGGCAGGTCGTGTCGCTTGGCGATTTGGATCTGGACGGCGAAGGCCTCTTCTTGCCAGCAATGGTCAGGACTGTTGGGCATGTGGTCGATGCCGATTTCGCTCATGACGGTTACGCGCTCATGGGATGCCATCATGTCGAGCGCAGCCGTGTCTTCAGACGTAATTGGTGCTTCGAGGTCTGACGGGTGGATGCCTACCCCGGCGAACACATTCGGATATGTTTCGGCGAGACGGATCGCTTTGCGGGAATCGTCTATCGTGGTTCCCGCTGCAATGATGGTGGATACCCCGGTCTCAGCAGCGCGCTGCAGCATCCCCGGCACTTCCGACGGATCATGCTGCTGGATGTGTGTATGGATGTCGATCAGCATGAGCTTTGCTCGGGTTCGTCGGAAGCGGCTGACTCAAGCTCGGATCTTATTATCGCCGCGACTTTGTCGCCCCAGCTTGCGATTTCGTCCCATTGTCGGTAGTCGCCGTTGGGCGTGACACGGAGAACGGCGTCGATGATGCGGAGGTAGAAGGGAAGGTTGCTTCGCGAATATGCACCAGTGAAAGTTGCCGTCGAGACGGCATTGATTTGCTGGCTTTCTTGATTGAACGCCTTCTCCACCCAAGCGTCGTGCTCTTCTCGGAGCTTGCCGGGGTGCTTGACATCGATCATGCCGACACTGAATAAGGCGATTGGAATGTCAGCGATGCGTTCGTGGTTGGCGATGAGCAGCAGGGCGGGTTCGGGCAGCCAACGGGCGGCGTACATGGGGGAGCCAACCACAAGTCCGTCATATTTGGCAATATCGATGCCGAGGTTGGCGTGTAAAACATCGGTGTCGAAGCCGGCTGCGGCGAGGCGTTCGCTGATGCGTGCCGCGATCTCGGCAGTTG
>JAAXHR010000262.1 GCA_012270805.1 Dehalococcoidia bacterium | reverse complement strand
CCGCCGACGGCAACCACGGTTCCACCAACCGCGACACCGGAACCGGAAGACACAGGAGGAGGATTCAACGCCACCCTGCCGCTGGCGATAATCCTCGTACTGCTGGTGATAGCCATTGCTGCCTATTTCGGATGGCAATACTTGAGAAAGTCCAACGAAGAGACTTAGGCTAGCCGCAACCCGGAGAATGAAAAAAAGCGACCACCGAGACTAGCTCCCGGTGGTCGCTTTTCAATTGTTCGTCTAAACGCTATGTTCTAGGACGCAATACGACGAGTTGACGGTCTGTCGGCAACGAACTCCTCGTCACGCTGACCCGCAACTGCGGTTCATTGCTCATCTGATCGCTGCCCGTCTCCCCGAGCAACGACTTGAGTTTTTCGCCGGGTTCGCTACCACCCGCCACAAGACCATTCACCAAAACGTACGACGGGTCCAATGCTCCGATGATCGAAGACAATTCTTTGACATCGATTTGTAATCTCGATACATCCAGCAGCAACACATCAACACTACCGATGCGCTGCGCGGTGCGAGCATCAGGAGGCGATTTCGCCAATCCCAACATATACACCGCCAACCCCTCGGCATCGATACGGAACGAAGTAATCGTCCTCTTCGATTCCGATACCGGGTCCGCAGGTAGTGCGATGCCCCGTAATCCCAAATCGCCAATTTCGTACTCACCCGGATGCGAAATCGTGTCGTTGCCCCCTGACCGATTGCGAAACGAGGATTTGCGGGGGTTACTTCGCAAAATCGCGGTAATCACAGTATCGTCAGCCGCGGATGATGGCACGAACGTCGCTTCTTCCTCATCGGCGGGATCGCAGATCACAGAGCCAGAGGCAGTTTTAACTAGAAAAGCGTTCTGTCCGTTGAGAGATATCTCCATGGGGTTGCTCTGTCTCCGTTGAAGCGTGAGATTCTTTCCTACGGTATTGAGTGTACTTCGCGCTAAACCGCGCCGTTGCCACTTACAATCATGCGACCTGATCAAGCACACAACGAACGGACAGCCGCGACGTGAGAAAAACCTTTCCGGTCATCTACACAATCGGTCACAGTAATCACACTTGGGAACGATTCTCCGAGCTGCTTGCCCCGTATGAGATCGATTTGCTGGTCGATGTCAGGTCGTATCCCAGATCACGCTTTGCACCTTGGTCGAATCGCGATCGGCTGGAATACAACCTTGCACGGATAGGCGTTGAATATCTGTGGGCGGGAGATTCGCTGGGCGGCATGCCCAGAGGTCCAAACAAGCCAATCGATGCCGAAACCGCGTCCGTAGAAGAATGGTATGAAAAGAGAGCCCAAGAACCTGATTTCGAAGCCGGAATTGCGGAAATTTCCCAATTGGCAAAGGAGAAACGCCTATCCGTTATGTGTTCCGAGGGCGACGCGTCGCGATGCCATCGTTCATTGCTCTTAGCACCGAAGCTTATCCGCGAGGGCTTCAAACTCCGACACATCCATCCGAGGGGATCCGGAGCTTCCGCCCAATTGTTGATGGGCTAGGACGACGAGCTAGGCGCGTCAATGGCGCATTAAGCCGTGCGATGTTAGATTCTGTAAATATGGAGCTAGGCTCCTGTTTGGCATACAGTCGCGCCCACTATCCGACACTTTGACAGTCGAACCAGTGCTGTGACTATTTCTCTGTCTCTATATGGCTCTGCCTGAACGAAGAAGCACGATCCTAACCTTCATCGTCGACGACTACATCTCGACGGCGATCCCGGTTTCTTCCAACGCGGTCGCCAATTCCGCTGGCTTCAACGTCAGCAGCGCGACCATTCGCAATGAGATGGGTGTTCTCATCGACGAAGGCTACCTTTTGCGTCCGCACACTTCCTCGGGCGCTGTTCCATCTGAAAAAGGCTATCGGCACTTCGTTGACGAACTGGATAAATCGTCACTGCCTCCCGACAACTTGGTGACGCTGCTACAGCATCGGATGGAAGTCGAGCCGGATGATGTCGACGCGTGGGTTCAGATAACCGCATCGGTGATCGCCGACTTGATTGGTGCTCTCGCGTTCATCACTGCACCGCGCGCACAAATGCCGAACGTCAAGCAGATCGAACTGTTGAAACTGCACGATATGTTGATCATGCTGGTGCTCGTTTTGCAGGAGGCGCGGGTTTACCGACAACTCATCGAGCTTGAGCAGGTCATCCCCGATCCGATGCTTGAGCGGACCAGAAACAAAGTGTCCGCGGAGGTTTCAGGCAAACGCGTCGAAGAACTTGTCGCAAGCCGTAATCGCGAAGATATTGAGGACGATTTCGAACGGCAAGTTTGGCAAGCAACCATTGAAGCACTCGTCCACGCCGAATCTGTCCCCGGCGTAAGATACATGAGCGGCTTTCGACACTTCATGTCAGACCCTGAATTGGCCGCGCAACCCGAGAAGGGAGCGTTGGCTCTCTCAGCTCTCGAAAACGACGACGCGTTCGCAGACTTGACCTCCGGCGTGACATACGGCGCTCAGCCAGTCGTCGCGATCGGATCGGACAACTCCCGGCCTGAATTGTGCGATTACAGCCTTATCATGTGTGGTTACGGTGGCGCAGTAAACGCCAGAGGTGTCGTCGGACTGATTTCCCCCATGCGCACCGCGTACGACCGCGCAATCCCGACCGTCAGCTTCGCCGCCGAAACCCTAGACGCCATGGTCAACCATGGTGGCACGAGACGCAACTAACCAACTGGCACATCTAGTCAATCGAACCGAAACAACGGCAACCATTTCATGAGCGACAAGCGCGACTATTACGAAGTGCTGGAGATCCCTCGTACCGCAAACGAGGAGGACATCAAAAAGGCATTCCGGCGCAAAGCTTTGGAGTACCACCCCGACCGAAACCGTGAAGAGGGTGCGACTGAGCGTTTCAAGGAGATCAACGAGGCTTATCAGATCCTCATCGATCCCGA
>JAAXHR010000084.1 GCA_012270805.1 Dehalococcoidia bacterium | reverse complement strand
CGCAGGGTTTTTGTGAATTCGGCGTGGTCAGTGTGGCCGTCCCAGTAGGCGAGATTGAGTTCGACAATGGTGAGCCACTCGTAGTTTGTGCACTCATCGCTAGTCATTTCGATGATGAAGATGCTGTTGAAGCCCACAACGTCGATCAATCCGAATGGGTTGAGTCGAAGCAGGTGGCCGGTTGCGGTAGTAACTCCTTTGATGCCACGGTTAGGCAAGATCGCGCGTCCTGAATCATCTGTGATTACAGAAAATTCGGGGATATCGTCTATGAAGGCGCCGTATGGACCGCCGGGAGCCATTTGAAAGAAACGCATTGTCACGTTTCTTATCGGATTATCGTCACGATCAACTACTCTTATGGACGTGCTGGTTGGCGTATCGTAAAGATACTCGCCGTAGTATCCTCTTCGAAACTTGCCATTTGCAGCCAATGCGCCGGCGGTGTGATCGCTGATCTTGTGGATATGCAAGTCAGTCATCAATCCCCTTCCTTCTATAGTGAACCGAAAGCATTCCAAGTAGTGATTCCAGTAAGGCGGACCACATCCCGCTTTTTCACCGGGTCGGTTGACGTCAGGCACTCCGACGTCTGCAGGGCCGATGTGTATTAAATAAAGATCGATGACTCCGAGTTGGTGTAGCCATTCGTGGAGCAAGCCATAGTCGATTTCGGGGCGGTTTTGATAACCCTCGACCGTGTAGATGTCTACATCATCCCAAATTGGCCACCAACCGTCCAAATAGTCCCAGAGATCGGTGCTGGCTGGTCTGCCATCTGTGATGAACAACTGCTCCACGCGGATTCGTTCATCCAGTCCGGCTTGAATGAAAAGATCGTTCAATCGCGCTGCATTTTTGTGGATCCAATGTTCGGGTGATTGGATGGTGCGGCCTGGTTCGTTGGAGAAGATCAGCGAATCATATGCGCCTTGATTGAAGTAGATACCGAGCGTATACCCCTTGATCCAATCTGTAACGGAGTTGTTGTCTTCAATGAGTTCTTGTACGTCATTATCAGAGTCGACAGTGAATTCAACGAGAGGGTTGTCTTCGTTACTTGGCCAAGCGGTCTCGAGTTTGATTTCCACGCGCTCACCGGGTAGCAGCCCTTCACTGATGTCGGCTAGGACCTGTTGGCCGTCGATATTCCATGTCCACTTGAACGGTCCGCTAGGAGCATCCCCGTAGTTTTTCAGGTGAGCGATCAATTCAACGTTCTCGCCAGGGTCCGGCCAGCGCTTTACATCTTGTCCCCGTTCGCAATCGATTAGACCAATAAATTCATCGAATGGATATGGGCAATCGGGTGATGGTAGGGAGTAGGCCACTCTGTGTTTGAGGTATCGGGGTAGACGCTCGATGAATGCGACACCCAGGTCTACGCCGCCTTCGAAGACGGGTTCTTGATCCCACAGCGGTTTGATGTCCGAGCAGAATTTCAGCCTGCCGATCCGGTGGTCCGCGACTCTGAGTTCATCAGGGACGCACCCAGTTAGGCGGTTCGTGTCGATGTGGATGGTCTCGAGCTTTGTAAGGCGTGCGAGTTCTTTGGGGACTTCACCGGTCAGGAAATTGGTGCCGAAGTTCAACTCTCGCAGGTTCGCCAAATTCCCGAGTTCGCTGGGAATTACGCCGGATAGCTGGTTTTGACCTAAGACCATGCTTTCCAGCATTGAGAGATTCCCCAGCTCGAGGGGCAATGGTCCTGAGAGCCTGTTGACGCCAAGGTTTATCCTTTTAAGTTTCCGAAGTTGCCCTAATTCAGGTGGAACGGTGCCGGAGAGACGGTTGTCGGTCAAGTCGATATATTCCAACGCGTCTAATTGAGCAAGTTCTGGTGGAATCACGCCAGTTAGGCCCATGAAGGGTAATGCCAGGTCCACGACCCTCCCAGGCCTGCCATCTAGCCCTATTCCCTTCCATTTCCTGATCGGAATGAAGACGCTCCAATAGAGTGTGACGTCGTTGGCTAGAGTGTCCCTGATTTGGAGCAGAACTTCGCAGTCGCGGACCAATCCGGGATTTTCATAAGGGGCTGACACAGCGATACCGTTCGCGCATGTGGACGGGATCGCAGTCGGAGTGAGTGTTGGTGTTACTGTCGGAGTACTTGTGGGCGTCAGGGTAGGAGTCAGTGTCGGAGTTTGAGTGGGCGTAGCCGTAACAGTCGGTGTAAGTGTCGCGGTTGGCGTTTGAGTTAGTGTCGGTAGTGGAGTCGGTGTAGATGTTGGCGATGCAGTCGGAGTGATTGTCGAAGTCGGAGTTGATGTGGGAGTTGCCGTATAAGTTGGAGTGCGACTCGGCGTGGCGGTAAGGGACTTAGTCGGTGTCGGGCTCGGCGTTGGGGTGAAAGTCGAGGTGGATGTAAGTGTCGGGGACTTAGTCGATGTGGGGAGTAGAGTAGGTGTATTGGATGGATCGGGAGTGAGCTTATGCTTCGGAAGTTCTGTCGCAGTGGGTACTGGCGGCCTTGTAGAAGTTGGCGATGGCGTCGAAGAGGGTTGCGGCTCGATTGCGATCATGGGTGGAGGTTCCTCGGCTGAGGTGCAAGCGTTTAGAAGTGCCACCGTGATTGTTGTCGCGATCGCGACGTTTTTCAGTCTCATGAGGACCGCCACCTCGCTTGGAAGTGTAAGTTGCGAACTTCTATCACTGACGACCTATTAGCTGGGAGG
>JAAXHR010000459.1 GCA_012270805.1 Dehalococcoidia bacterium | reverse complement strand
GTCAGGTGAACTCAGACAAAATTTACTACGTTCATACACTGTGCAAGAATGTCTATAGCGTTCGCCTTTTGAGGCAATGTGTCCAAGTCAAGTGGGTTCTTCTTGTTGGTTTCCGAGAGCCTTCCGACTTGCTCGCGGACTTTCGAAGCCATCTCGGTCAATCTGCGTATCCCAGCGCCATCTTGACATGCCTCCATGCGCTTGAAATTGAGACCTATAAATCTCCACAAGACATTCACCCATTGAATATCAGGTAAACAATCTAAAGCGCTTTGAATCATGCCATGTAGATGTAATCTGCGCTGTTCCAGATATTCGTCCAGTTTGCTTTGCACCATCGGTGCTAGGTTATAGGAGTCGCGTGTTTGGAGGAACTCCTCTTCTCCACCCGGCTTGCTACCGGGACGCAAGAACTGAAGGCGGAAACTTTTCAAGGCACCCAACCACTCAACCTTGCAGCTCAAATACTTTGAAAAACCTTCGTCTTGGAGAGAAGTTGTCGCTGTCAAACGTTTCTGAAAATACTCAAGCTCTGCATAAAGAAGAGCGAGATAAAGCTTCATCGGAGCAAAAGTCGAAAGACCTGTCAACATCAGGGTCAAAGGCGTTACTTCCAGACCTTGATCATTTAGCATCACCGTCTGGCGACAACGGATCATATCGTCCTTACCAGAATGTGTGTGCCCAGATGCTTCGCAACGGTCCATTGCGTCTGTAAGATGGGCCATGTTCCTATAGGTCATCCTGCGTACCGGTTCCAGCAGGACTGTTCTGTGATGGAACAGGTCCTGAAACTGCATAACCGTTGTTCGCAGGTGGGCCAAGTCTAACTGAGCAATATCCGTTTCAGGCATTCTCCATCTCTCCGCCTCACTGTAGTGCAAATTCGCTAGTGTGTAACCACAGGACTTCATTCTCTAGGCAGTACATTCACCAACTCCCCCGTGCGAATCTCCCCCGTCATCAGCTTGTACGAACCGGTCCTCCAACTCGCGTTGTTCGTTGAGATTTGGCCGGAACCGGAGGGTTGACAGGGGTCATGAGCTTTTTGCAAGCCAAATCATGAATTGTGTCGTCTCATTCGTTGGCTCAAGTCATACTCACAACGGCCACGATCCTCGAAAGCCGCGTCAACCAAAAATCGAAGTTTGCCAACGTCGGATTCGATTCTGTCCCATGGCGCGACAGAGATTTTGGCTTCAGACTTGAGAAGATTGTCGATGATCCGATCGGGCATGTACGGGTACCGACGTTCATATTCCGCTCTTGTGTTGACTGATGTCCATGACGTGACGTCCGGATAGATACTACTCTTTTCGCCGTCATGCGCAGCCGTAAAGCACTCAGATGTTCCCGGTAAATTAATGACCAGAACGCCCGATTTCTTATTGACGGTCCCATCGTACATACTCGAATAGATTTCCCAGTCCACATGTTTCCTGCGCTTGGTTTCCGTTCCAACCAAGACAATCGTCACCGTCGAATCTCTCAAGTATTCGTCCCGGATTGTCTCACGTATCCTTTCGTCGCTAAGGTAATCGGAAACATCTCCCGTATCCACAGACTTATCAATGAATATCGAATGTTGCCAGCCCAGTTCTACTAAACGCTCTTTGTACCACCAGTCGTTCTCGTGGTGGTAGCTAATGAATACCTTGTGCATCGGTTCCCCCCTGGGATTCCATGTTATTCTGTTCATTGAGTATCCGTCGAAGACCCCGCGATACGAGCGTTACCGCCTGCTGGATATGCGGCGTACGAGCAAGAACCATGTTGTCTTCGTCAGATAGTCCGTTGTGCAGATCACCCGGTGAGTAACCCTCAAAGCATGAGCGACCATCCCAGTTCGAACGCGAACCGGCCCAGGGATCTACCAGCCCGATCGTTTCCGCGATGTCGCGGGTACAGCCGCCGAAGCCACCGAGCAAAAATACCGGCTGATGCGACTGAAGAGACAGAAGCGTTTCCTCGGCAATGCCCGGCATACGTCCCTTGTAGCGATCCACTCTTCCACCAAGCACAATACGCGCCTGAGTTTCTTCCCTCATGACGACCCGCATCGTCGTCAGCCCTTCGGCCCACTCGTCGTCATCCGGCTCATGTACTGGAAGTTCCAGCCGTTGCTCCCACTCCAATCGACTGCCATCCCGTGCAAGAAAGATGAGGTGCGCGGACGCTTCGTGCCCGGTGGCGAATGCAGCCAGATCGTCCGCCGTCATCCGAATATGCACGGGCCACGCCAGGTAGTCGGTCACAGTGATCTTTCCGCTATGGTGCGGGTGGTCCCGATACCGCACAATCAGTTCGAACAACAACTCGGTAAAACCGTGAACACGTAAATCGCCACCGTAAGCCAGACTTGTTCCCGAAGCGAGCAGATGCAACGCAATCTCAGCCATTGCATCTTGCAGGTGCCCGTCGCTCAGCCCGAGCACGGCCATGTCAGGACTTTCCGATGTCGAAATCGCCACAGTCGGCATTGGCCTGGTCTTCTGAAGCGTCATGGGTTTTCCTCCATCCACTCCGTCAGTGTCAACGTACGCACATTCGGCGCAATCTCTGAGAATAGCCGGGCCTCGTCAGTGCCCAGTGGTGGTTCAGGATACACGATCGCCGAACCAGCATCACTCTCGTGCCCTGGTAGCGTCGCCAGCGAGATCAGCTCGGGCGGCCGTGCCGTGAACAGCACGTTGGAGTATGCCTCACGAAACGGCTCAACGCGGCAACGCCACAGGTAGGTTCGGAAGACTTCGTCGAGCAGGCACCCGGTGACTATACCGATCCGATCTTGCTGATCCGGGCTCATCCTAACGATCGGCACGTTGCCCATGTAAGGAATACTGCGCTGATCAGTGTCGCGCAGGCAGTCGACAACGACCATCGGCACACGGCGTCGCTTAGCCTCAATTACCTCTCGACGGCACCATTCACGGGATGAATAGGAGTCCGTGTGCAACACAACTACGGCACTGGTTTCGATCTGATGTAGTATAACCTCCCGGAAGGACAATCCAACCGGGATATCATAGACATCGAAAAAACTCGACAAGGCACTGTTCTCGTGCAACCAATCACGGCTGCTTCGTGCAACAGATTCGCCGTCATCGTCATGCTTCGAGTGGCTGATAAACATCTGAAAATTTTTCAAGTAATCTGGAAAAGGTGCCTCCGCTATTTCTGGTCGGCGGTGTAGATCAAGACGATACCGCAGCATGCGGCTAAATTCATAAGTAAGATTGCTGACGAGGCGCTGCTCGCGGTCCACATTCGATTCTTCCCAACGATCCCAGCGCAATGCCTGCTCTTCAAGTTGGAGTTCACGGCCCCCAGGTTCCATCACTACAGGAAAAAGGCGAGCGAGTAGTCGTCCTCTCGTCTGTGCATTTCGGGAAAGTTCGCGAACATAATTCGACCATGCCGTATCGCCGGCGAGTGCCGAGTCCACCAACACAACGACGGCAGTCGTTTCTGCTTCGTCCCAATCGATTGATAGCGGTACAAGTTCACCAGGCGCCATTTCACTGCGGTAGATGACGCTCAAACCAGGGTCTCCGGCAATGTTTCGATGGCGATCTCGACCAAAACGTCTGCGAAGCACGTCTGCTACCTCGCCACCGTTCTCATTCGAGGGATGCCAGACGATATAGAGAGTAAAGAGTGGTCGAGTCGTGTTTTCCATTTCGCTATCCGTGCAAACCGGTGTAGGCATGGTACTTTAGAATTGGCGATGGTCGGAAGTCGAGTTTTCGTAGCTATCGATTCGGCAAGAAATCGATACTACGGACGATCTGATCGCTTTTTGTGAATTCGAATGTCCGTCGCCCTCACTGCCGCGTAGTACAACGGCAATCAGGCCTTATCTTCATGTGATTCCTTTGACGCTGTTGCACTAGTGGTCATTCTCAGAAGTTGAT
>JAAXHR010000013.1:1323-1962 GCA_012270805.1 Dehalococcoidia bacterium | reverse complement strand
GCCGATCGTATCGATGATGCCTTCCGACATCAATGCCAATCTGTCGCAGTATCGACCTGCGAGGAACACGTCGTGCAACGCGACCACTACCGCGACTTGGCGAAGTTCGATCTCTTGCTTCAGAGTCTCCATAATCGACAGTCGGTATCGCAGATCGAGGCTCGAGGAGGGTTCATCGAGGAGGATCACGCTGGCTCGCTGCACAAGGGAGCGAGCCATAACTACCCGTTGCCTCTCACCACCAGATAGCCGATCCAGTTGACGGTTTTCAAATCTGACGGTGTCTGTTCGCTGCATCGCCGCTCGTGCCATCTTGCGGTCGCGTCTCCCTTCCAGTTCGAAACGGCCGAGATGTGGATACCTTCCCATCAGCACTGTTTCGAGCGCAGTGAATGTGTGATTGGCATCGTGCTGCGGCATGTAGGCGATACGGCGGGCGCGTTCACCGGCGTTCATCCGTCGCAGCTGCGTTTCGCCTAGTCTGACTGAGCCTTCGTCAGGTCGTGTCAAGCCGGCAAGCACACGCAACAAAGTGCTTTTGCCGGCACCGTTAGGACCGATGAGGCCTACGATCTCGCCTGGCTCGGCTTCGAACGAGACCGATTCGAGCGCCTGAGTATCACCCAGCTTCACGCTAAC
>JAAXHR010000013.1:0-1286 GCA_012270805.1 Dehalococcoidia bacterium | reverse complement strand
CGGCCCACAGTGTCTGGGTAAAGCAGTCGTGCGGTTTCTTCGATACCTCGCACGTTCCAGTGTGAAAGCGTGGTGTACAGCCGCCCATCAACTACATGTAACTGGTTATCGACTATCGCCGTCACGCTGGCCAGCGCCGGATGGTTCAACAGATCGTCACGGAACTCATTAGCTCCGTACTCCACTGGTTGCGTGATCAAGATCACGTCGGGATTCATGGCCGCAATCGACTCGATGCTTACCACTTGATGGCCCTCAACGCCGTCGCGTGCGGATGCATTGATCCCGCCACCAGCTTCGAGAATGCCACCTTCGGTCGTGTCGCTACCAGCGACGTAAATTGAATCTGAATACCGGGAAACGGCGATTACTGCAGGGCGCTCGGGATCGTTGGGGGGCGGAACCTGATCGGCTATGAATTCCAAGCGCTCTTGGATCTCAGAGACTAGTTCCAACGCCCTTTCCTCAACGCCCAGCATGTAGCCGATCAGCAAAATGTTGGGGATGTTACCCTCCGACGAGCTTTCCAAGGCTGTACGGGCTACTGTAACGCCGGCCTCCTTGATCAAATTGACAACATCGACATCGGTGTACTTGGAGGCCAAAACCAAGTCTGGTTCCGCGGCCAAGACGTTTTCGACGCCACTTTCGAAAGTTGGCAAATCGGCCGCAAGGTCTGCGACGTTCGAATACGCCGGGTCGCCCGCGAACGGTCCGACCGCGGCGAATCGCTCGGGGTCTATCAGCGCGATGAGTATCTCGTCATGGCCTAGGGAATACGCCAAGACTCGCTGAGGTCGTTCTTCGATCACTACGACTTCATCCCCCAACTCGACCTCGCGCGGCCAATCGCGGTTGGACGGATCGAGGATCCCTTTAACTTCCGGATATGGCACTACGGTTGGTATGGGTGTTGAGGTAGGCTCGGGCGTAGATGTCGGCTCCGGCGTGGCAGTTGGTATCACTGGGGGTTCGGGATCCGAAGCGCATGCAACGAATGCCACGCTTATGACCAATGCCATCAGGACGGCGATCAATCTTAGTTTCGATGTTGATTTCAATTCTTTGCCTTTCAGGTTTTAGAGCATCGACGCGCGAGCCTTGTTCCGTGCCAGCAGCAGTACGAAGAATGGTGCGCCAACCAGCGCGGTGACAACGCCGACGGGGATTTCAGCGGGGGCAATCGCAACCCTGGCGAGTGTGTCGGCGGCCAAAAGAAAAATCCCACCACCCATTGCGCTCAACGGAATCAATGCTCGATGATCGGCACCGATCAAAAGCCGTAG
>JAAXHR010000255.1 GCA_012270805.1 Dehalococcoidia bacterium | reverse complement strand
GCGGTCGGTTTGCATCGGAACAACATCCCGTTACCAGCCGATTGTCCGACGATTGCTGAACGGATCAGCGAGGACTATTTCTGCGCGTATTTCGGCAAGTGGCATCTCGGCAACGACATGATCCAGCAGCACGGTTTCGACAAGTGGATCAGTGTGGAGGACTTTCATCGGGTTCGGGCAACCAAACGGGAGTATCGGAACGTCGAGGCGCACTACAACGATCATCTTCGAAAGCACGGGATCGAACCGCCGGGTATGAATCGGTCTTACGAGAACTGGTTCGCGACTGCGGGATTGACGGAGGAGCAGACGCAGGCGTATTTCCTCGGTGACAGCGCTGCGGACTTCATCCGGAATCATGGCGAAACCGAGACTGGGGACATGCCATTCATGCTCTATGTCTCGTTCTTCGAACCGCATCCGCCGTATACCGGACCGCTCAACGATCTGTACGGTCCGGAAGATATTTCGGTCGGGCCAGCGTTCCTTAAACGTCCCGATGATGGTTCGTTGCTGAATCGGTTGCGTGCGGACTACTACATGGCAGGTAACTTGAATCCGCTCGGTATCGACGACTATCACGATTTGACGGCTGAAGATGGCTGGCGGCGTTTGCGAGCGCAGTATTTCGCCAACGTTACGCTGGTAGATCGGCAGGTCGGCAAAATGCTGGATGCTCTGCGCGAGACAGACCAACTCGACAACACGATCATCGTCTTCACTAGTGAGCACGGCGAGATGGCGGGAGACCACGGGATGCTTGAGAAGCGATCGACGTATGAAGAAGCATCGCGCGTCCCGCTGCTCATACACGTTCCGGGTTCCGGTCCGGATGAGGTTGGGAAATCGAAACGAATCAACGGGTCGGTTTCTCTCGTCGATCTTGTTCCAACGCTGCTTGATTTGAGCGGTGGCGGTGACGCATCGGAATCGACTTCGGGTAGCGTTCTGGGCGATGGTTTTGCGCCGACCGCATCGGGCAGCCCGAATAGTTGGGAGATTCAGGGCAAGAGTCTTGCACCGGTTTTAAGTGGTGATGCCGATCTGAGCGACAACGACGTGTTTGT
>JAAXHR010000198.1 GCA_012270805.1 Dehalococcoidia bacterium | reverse complement strand
GCGGTCGGTTTGCATCGGAACAACATTCCGTTGCCATCCGATTGTCCGACGATTGCTGAACGGATCAGCGAGGACTATTTCTGCGCGTATTTTGGCAAGTGGCACCTCGGCAACGACATGATCCAGCAGCATGGTTTCGACAAGTGGATCAGTGTGGAGGACTTTCATCGGGTTCGGGCGACCAAACGGGAGTATCGGAACGTCGAGGCACACTACAACGATCATCTTCGAAAGCACGGCATCGAACCGCCGGGTCTGAATCGGTCTTACGAGAACTGGTTCGCGACTGCGGGATTGACGGAGGAGCAGACGCAGGCGTATTTCCTCGGTGACAGCGCTGCGGAGTTCATCCGGAATCATGGCGAAACCGAGACTGGGGACATGCCATTCATGCTCTATGTCTCGTTCTTCGAACCGCACCCGCCGTATACCGGGCCGCTCAACGATTTGTACGGTCCGGAAGATATCTCAGTCGGGCCAGCGTTCCTTAAACGTCCCGATGATGGTTCGTTGCTGAATCGGTTGCGCGCGGACTACTACATGGCAGGCAACCTGAACCCGCTCGGGATCGACGACTATCACGATTTGACGGCCGAAGATGGTTGGCGGCGTTTGCGAGCGCAGTATTTCGCCAACGTTACGCTGGTAGATCGGCAGGTCGGCAAGATGCTAGATGCTCTGCGCGAGACAGGCCAACTCGACAACACGATCATCGTCTTCACTAGCGAGCACGGTGAGATGGCGGGAGACCACGGGATGCTTGAGAAGCGGTCGATGTATGAAGAAGCATCGCGCGTCCCGCTCCTCATCCATGTTCCGGGTTCCGAGCCTGACGAGGCTGGGAAATCGAAGTGGATCAGTGGATCTGTTTCTCTCGTCGATCTTGTTCCAACGCTGCTTGATTTGAGCGGTGGCGGTGATGCATCGGAAGCGACTTCGAGTAGCGTTCTGGGCGATGGTTTTGCACCGACCGCATCGGACAGTTCGAATAGTTGGGAGATTCAGGGCAAGAGTCTGCTGCCAGTGTTAAGCGGAGAAACTGATCTGAGCGACAACGACGTGTTTGT
>JAAXHR010000274.1 GCA_012270805.1 Dehalococcoidia bacterium | reverse complement strand
GCCGAGGGATTTTGGGCGGAGAATATCTGTTCGTCGGGGATCTGGATTTTACCTTTGGACCAGACGATGGCGTTGGTCTGCGGGTCGTAAACGCGGTCGGAGTCGAGTGATTTGCCTCCGCAGAGGACTTCGAGGCCCAGGCTGCGCGCCCATTGTACGAGGCCCATGAGCAGGCCGTGCTGGTCGCCGTCAACTGCGGTATAGACGAGTCCGGCTTTGTCTGCGTGGTGTTTGAGGATGGGTCCGACGGTGACGTCGGTTTCTTTGGATACCATGGCGACGTGTTTGCCGTGTCGGATGGCTTCTATGCCGTGTTTTGCGCCTGCACTCGGGACGCCTGTGGATTCGACGATGACGTCGAGGGGCAGGTCCATCATTTGCATGGCGTCGGTGAGGATGACGTGTTTGCCCTGTTCTATGGCTTCGGCAGCCTGTTGGGTGGTGTCGCATAAGATGGTTTTGTCGGTGTCCAGGCCCGCGTGATCATAAGCATTTTGGGCTGCGTCCGGGTTTGTGTCGCAGACGACGGGTACGTCGAGTTGATTGACGACGCGCGATTGTGTGACGAGGGCTGTGGCGTAGTGTCCGGTGCCGATGACGCCAACGCGCACGGTGCGGTCAATTTGGACGAAGAGTTGGTGATAGATCATGGTGGTTTTCCGAGGGTTATGGTATTGCGATTACGCGAGCCGGTGCGCCGTCGGCTTCGGGGATTTTTAAGGGTAGGGCGAAGAATGATACGCGGTCTGTCGCTATCATGCCGGTGTTGCAGATGTATTCGATGAGGATGATGCCGTCGCGCAAGAGGATGTCGTGGGTTACGAATTCGGAAAGGGGTGCTCTCTGTCCACTGAGCAATTGGCGAATGGGATAGTCCTGTGGAAAGTCAAATGCGATGGCGCGGATGTTTTGCGCGTGTAACCACTGTGCGGCGGCACGAGACATGTAGGGCGCGCGGGTCCAGAATTCGGGGGTTTGATGCGATTCCACTTCGTCCCACCGCGTTTTCATGACGACGATGTCTCCCGGTTGGATGTGCTGTCCGGCAGCGCGGATTTGTGCTTCGGTGATCGGTGTTTCCGGCGCGATTCCCGAGAGATCGACGACTGCGGCCTGTCCTACGATTTGGTCGAGTTCGGTGTCGCTGGTGGTAGGTCCTTCTGGGAACATGTGGCGAGGCGCATCGACGTGTGTGAATCCATGGACGGCCCATCCCATGTGGGTCACTTGCGCCATGTCGCCTGTTTCAAAACTGCTTTTGAGGCTGCGCTCAACGGGCCAGCGGAAGTGGTCGGCAATGGG
>JAAXHR010000263.1 GCA_012270805.1 Dehalococcoidia bacterium | reverse complement strand
GCGAATTGCTCAAGCTCCAAGATGCCGGGAAGGTTCGAGCCTTAGGTGTCTGCAATTTCGCAGTCCGGGACCTCACTGACATTCTTGAATGCGGCGCCATCGTCACGAATCAGCTTCCATACAACCTCCTATGGCGGGCATTGGAGTTCGCAATCAAACCGGCATGCGTCGCCAACAACGTAGGGGTCATTTGCTACAGCCCATTGCAACAAGGGATGTTGACCGGACGCTACGCTACCGCAGACGATGTGCCGCCTGGGCTGTCTCGATCTCGTCACTTCAACAAGAACCGCGAGCAGGCGATTCACGGGGAAGAAGGTTGTGAAGAAGAGACTTTTGCAACGATAGCGTCGGTGCTGAGCGTCGCCGAAGAGATCGGCGAGCATCCGGCCAAGATTTCGTTGGCATGGCTGTTGGCACAAGAGGGTGTGACAAGCCTCTTGGTAGGCGCGCGCAATCCCGATGAAGTGGCGCTCAACACACCGACGTTCGATTACGACTTGCCTTCCGATGTTGCCGACGCGCTGTCAGACGCAACCGATGAACTCAAGCAGATCCTAGGTGAAAACGCGGATTTCTGGCAGTCGCCGGGGCGCATGCGCTGATGACGCTTCGGGGGTTCAGAAGTTACGTGCCAAGCCGCACCTATCTTCACCGCTTCGACATTGTGGATATTTACGTGCGTAAACTGCCACAATGTATTAGTAGGGGTTGATGTAGTCGTACTCGGAAGATTTTCACTTATCTGCGCAAACTCCAAAAAACGCATGATCGACAGGACGCGAACCACACCTGATAACGGCAAGCCAGATGCGCTGTTTGATGTGTTCGGCGGCATCAACGAAGGATACGTCGCCAGTATGTTGGATGGCGAATCCGCTGACCTCATGCCGAACGGGTCGGGTGCATCCGAGGCGGAACTCGAATACGACGGTCTCCTGCTAGACCCCGATTTCCTCGATCGAGAGATCGTGATTTCCAACGGTCTAACAGACTCGACGATCGAGGCTGCGGAAGAGCAAAAAGAGGCGGAGGATCAACTCGATTCGACTAGCGCGGTAATCGACATCGGATCTTCGGACGCTGAAGACGGTGTGTCGGCCGAACAGATCGTTCGCGTCGAGCGCTTGATCAGCGCGATCCGTGAAGACGGCCACCAAGCCGCCGACATCGATCCCCTCAAGATGCTTCCGAGGGCCGATGAACATCTGAGTCCTCAGCGCTTCGGCGTACTTCCCGAGACGCTGGCAGCATCATCGCACCTCCTTGCTGAGGCTAACGACGAGATGCGGCCTTGGCTCGCGAATCCGACGATAGGCGAAGCCATAGCAGAGTTGAAGTCCTACTACTGCGACACCATCGGGTACGAGTTCGACCATATCCACAGCGTCGAAGAGCGGAACTGGCTGCAGGACCAGGTCGAAAATCAATCGGCTATGCAGTTCATGACCGACGCTCAGAAACGGTATCAACTTGAACTTTTGACCAAAGTCGAAAGCTTCGAAAAGTACCTCCATGCCACATTCCCCGGAAAGCGCTGGTACGGGTTAGAAGGCTTGGACGCATTGATCCCGCTGATCGACCAGATAATCTTGCAATCGGCGTTTAACGTCAAGCAGATCGTCATGGGCATGCCGCATCGTGGGCGTTTGAACGCCTTGGCGCACCTGCTCGAACAACCTTACGAATCGTTGCTGACCGGTTTTTTGGAGGGCAGGTTCGCTCATCTGGCGGCGATGGAAGCAGCCGGTTGGATGACCGATGTCAAATACCACCTCGGCTCCAGGGCGGATGTCGATGTCAATCAAGACGGATCCACCGACATCATGTTGCGCCTGCTTCCGAACCCTAGCCATCTGGAGATGGTCGACCCGGTTGTCTTGGGCGCGGTCAGGGCCACGCAGGATGAGGCCCCGGATCAAAACGACCCGCACCTGGAGGCCATGGCTTTGCTGATCCACGGCGATGCCGCGTTTGCCGGTCAGGGTGTTGTCGCAGAATCCCTCAACTTGGTAAACCTCGACGGCTATTCCGTCGGAGGCGCCATCCATGTGATCGCCAACAACCAATTGGGATTCACAACTCAGCCGAATGAAGGCTATTCAGGACAGTACTGCTCAGACATCGCGCGCGGGTACGAGATCCCGGTCGTTCACGTCAACGCGGATGACCTAGAGGCGTGCTCCCTTGTCGCCAAGATGGCCGTTTCATATCGATTGAAATTCCGCAAAGAGTTTGTCATCGATCTCATTGGATATCGTCGTCACGGTCATAACGAGAACGACGAGCCGCGATTCACCCAACCGATCACATACGGCAAGCTCGAGCAACATCCGACATTGCGCGAGCAATGGGCGAATCGATTGATCGCGGAAGAAGTCGTTTCGCAGCAAGAAGCCGATGAATTGGTCGCAGCTACGTTCGATGCGCTGAGCACCGCCATAAAGGCAGTTGATGGATCAGGTCGAGGATCCAAACGCCAAGAACCCGCAGATCTCGGACTGAGCCCGGAGCCGATGCAGGGGATGGAATACCCTGAGACAGCGATCGATGAGCAACGTCTCATCAAGCTGAACTCCCAGATCACCGCGTTGCCAGTCGATTTCAAGGTGCATCCCACCGTTGCCCGAGCGTTTGGCCGACGAGTCCAAGCGATGGATGATGATGCGTCCAACATCGATTGGGCGCACGCCGAGGCGTTGGCGCTCGGATCAGTGCTCCAAGACGGCATCGCCGTGCGACTCACCGGACAAGACTGTGCACGCGGCACCTTCAGCCACCGACACGCAGTCATTTGGGAGCAAAACACAGGTCGTCAGTACTCTCCATTGGAGCAAGTCGAAGGCGCCAAGTTCTCGATTTTCAACAGCCCCTTGTCGGAAGCCGGACCAGTCGGTTTCGAGCATGGATACAGCGTGTTTTCCGAAGCGAGTCTCGTGCTATGGGAAGCACAGTTCGGCGACTTCGTAAACAACGCCCAAGCCGTTATCGATGAAATGATCGTCTCGGCTAAAGAGAAGTGGGGGCAAGACTCCAACCTCGTCCTG
>JAAXHR010000349.1 GCA_012270805.1 Dehalococcoidia bacterium | reverse complement strand
TTGCCGATGCCGGTTCCTCCGCCGGTTACGAGTGCGATTTTTCCTTCGAGTGATTCTGCGCTCACGAGTTTTCCTCCATCTTGGTCAGGTTGATTGAGTTTCTGATTTCCCGGGTTTGGTCAGGATTGATGTGACTAGGGCTAAGGCTACAATTCCGGTGGCGAAGAAATAGGCGTAGCTCCATCCGTCGAGGAAAGCTTTGCCGGCTTCGGGGGTTTCGTCAAGTTCGGAGAGAGGTATGTTGAAGCCACGTGCGATCATCAAGCCGGCGATGATGGCCGTGACTACAGCCTGTCCGCTGACGTTCCCGAGGTTGCGGGTCAGGTTGATGATTGCGCTGACGAGACCGTATGAGGATCGTGGTACGGAACCCATGGTTGCGCTTGCGTTGGGCGCGGACCATGCTCCTTGTGCGAGGCCGTTGATGAGGACGACTATGGCGATGTAGTAGAGAGGTGTTGTGGCGCTGAGTGTAGCGAGAGCGATGCCAGTGAAGATAAGTACGACGAAACCGCCGACCATGAATGGTCGGACGCCGAAGCGGTCGGATAGTCTGCCGAAGACTTGGGCCCCTACACCCATGCCAATGGCCATGAGGAGCATGACTCCTGAGGCGAAGATCTCGGGCCAGCCGCGGAATGCGACGAGGAATATGGGCATGAGGAACATCGTTGCCGAGGAACGCATGAAGGCGAAGTATCGAGTGAGTATGGCGAATTTGAATACGCTGATTTTGAAAAGTCGGAGATCGACCATCGGATGCGGTGTTTTGAACTGCCACCAGATGAATACGGCGACGGTTGCGATGCCGGTGAAGACTCCGCTGATGATGATGGGAGAGGTCCAATCAAGGGCGAAGGGGTTAGTGATCGTGAGGATGATGATGGCGGTTGCAACGGCGGAGAGGATTGCGCCTAGCCAGTCGTATGGCGGTCTTTCCTCGCCAGAGAAGGATCCGATGCGTTCGTCTTTGAGGATGTAGAGGCCCCATAGGAAGGCGATGGTGGTGGGTATTGCCATGAAGATGAATAGGGCTTGCCAGGGTAGGAATTGGAGGGTGACTCCGGAGACGATGGTGCCGGATGCTCCGCCGATAGCGACGGCGGTGGTTTGGCTTCCGAGGGCTTTGCCGCGTTCGCTTGCGGGAAATACGGAGGTTGTGATGGCGGTAGATACGGCTTGTCCCATGGAACTGCCGAACGACATGATGACCCGAGTGACGATTAGGAAAGGGAGGTTGGTGGCGAATGCGCAGGCGATGGCTCCGCCGCCGAAGAGGACCATGCCGATGAGGTGGAATTTCTTGCGTCCGATCATGTCGGCGACTTTGCCGAGGGGGACCATAAAGGCGCTGACGGTTAGGGATTGGGCGATGACGAGCAGAGACGCTTCTTTGAAGGTGATGCCGAAGTCTTCGGCGATAGCTGGGAGAGCGAGGAAGACGATGCTAAAGCTCATCACCATGGTGACGAGCGAGAGGCCGACGGCCCAGAAGGCTCGCCACTTATACCAGGCATTTTCGGGCGCGGCCGGGTCCCATGCAGCAGTTTGCGGCGCGGGTTCCGTGATGGTCTGAGTGTCTGCCATAAGAGAGCGCGACGCGAATGCGTCGGCAAAGGATTGACACTAGAGTATAGCGAAGGGTGTGAGGGTATAAATTGAAGTGTTTGGATTGGTGATCGAAGGAAGGGATGTACAAGGGGTTTTTAGAGCGAAGA
>JAAXHR010000148.1 GCA_012270805.1 Dehalococcoidia bacterium | reverse complement strand
CCCGCCAGTCATCAACACCGGATCGAAAAACGCCTCATGCACCGTGGCCGGAGGAGCGGTGACGTTGACCACGACCTCGTAGCGTTTCAGTTCCGCTTCCGGTGGCTTCGCGTCGCAGATCACGTACTGTTCGGGACGAAGGATCTGGTAAATACGGTACTCGCCCGATGGCAAAGGTCGCGCCGTGTACCCGGTGGCTGGCCACCTCGACTCGAAAAATTTCGCGTCAGGCCCATCGATCCAAATTTCGTCAGATATTTCGACAGGAGTTTCCCCATATTCTTCCACAACCAGCGACGCATAAAACGCGTGGTATACAAACGTCCCGGAGGTAAGACCCGAATCCAAGTCGTAGCCCTCGAGGATTTGATAGTAGTCGCCGTCAAGCCCTTCGAGATCGTACGCGACCTGCCTCTCCCACTTGTACTTTTCGTAGACGCAATCCCGATAGGCATCTGATCCGTCGCCCGCCGCTACTTCGGCGTCGAGTTCGGATATGAGCTTCTTGAGTTCCGACAACGATATCGTGGGAGAAGTGCCTTCGGCATCCGACGCAGTTCCGCCCCCGGTGCCGTACACGGCACCGAAACCAGATTCTGCCGGCGCGTCCAACAAGAATCGCTGTTCGGCGCTGCTCGCGTCTTGCGCTCCATTAGTGCTGGTGTCTGGCGGCGACGCGTCCGGCAACCAACGTTTGGTATGCGTACTACGGATCGTGTACCCGTGCCACCCGGAGTGCGCGATCCCAAGTATGTATCGATCCTGTTGGCTGCTGCTTGGGAGCGCTGAATGGTCGCTGATCAGAAAGATTATCGCCTCTCGATCATCCCATCGGACATCCCTAGTGCTTTGAAGGTCGGTACCCATGAGAGTTGCACCAACTTGGGTTTCAAATAGGATGTCCGTCTCATACGCCACCCCTACGAGATTCGGACCGCCGTTCCCTTTCAGATACTCCAACACGTCAAATTCGTACTCCAGCGCGGACACGTGTCCTGAGGTTTGTTCGTCAGGCGCAAAAACGTCTACTGTGGAGTTGATCGAGCGTAGCTTGACTCTGGCGATGGCGTCGGCGGAAACGATTCTTTCCTCGAGCGAAGACGGCCCGTAGTAGAACGGTCCCGCATGCGAGTATCCCGAACCCGGATTTAGGAGCGCGCTGAGCCCGATCAGAACATCGGTTGCGAAGCCGGTGACCCCCATCGCCGCGAAAGCCAATACGACTATCGCTAAGGCTACAAATCTGCGGCGGCCGTCGATCCTGAAAAACCTCATGTGAAAGTCTCCTAACTGATCAGTGGGGCTTCCCAGGATGAATATTGCGATACAGCTGGTGGATGTAGTCGATGTCTGCGCCCGGTATCCGCGTAGCTTTGTGAGTTTCTTTCATCAAGAAACCAGCGTACGTGTCGTCGTATTCTTTCAGATACAAATCAGCAAGCCCGGCAGCATGACCGAACTCGTGCATGAAAACCGAGGGCAGATAAACAAAAATCTTTCCTTCCATAGCCGGGTGGCCGTGCTTCTTGACATTGTTCGTCCACACGTAACGTACATGGGTGCGGGCTCCTGTATCTTCGTCCTCAGCGTATCCCCACGGTGGCTCTTCAATGCGCATCTCCAAGTTGCCGAGATGTCCGTTTCCAATGGGGTTCAGATGTGATATGGCGGTGAGAGGATCAGGGAATACACAAGCAATGGTAGTCCCACAAGAATCTATGGTGCCGGAGATCACGTGGTCCCATACGTTGTCTCTCACCCTGGTCTTATGGCGTTCCCCGTCAACAACGTTGATCACCACAGATTTGTTGTCGTCGTGAGTTCTGGTTGGGCACGGCACAGGAGCGGTGTTCGCGACAGTATCGGTCACGGGCTCCCGTTCGCAGAACAATACCTCGGGCCAAGCCGTCGCCACAGCTTCGTTCCACGCCTTAACTGCTGTCGGCATGGCCTTTGGTATCACAAATGCAGGATCGGGCAGAGACGATGAAGCGGGTGTGGGAACAGCTATCGGAGCAGGCGGAACCGGACCATAGATGGGAGTGGGTGTCGGCGTTGGCGTCATAGTCGGTTGCATCGTGCCGATCCGGTACTGCACTGTGTGATCAGCTTGATGGCCGAGATACGGTATCAACTCCGAAATGTTCAACTCCAACTTGAAATCCAATGACGCGGTCGAAGATGGATCCTCTGACAAAGTAGCCTCTATCGTGTAAGTTCCCAAGTCTAGCTCGCGCGCGATGCGAGAAGCCGCTGTCGCCGTCTCTTCGTTGTCGTCGTTGGACGCCACAAGTTCAACCGCGTCAGGCCATACATGCTTCCACAGAACAAGGAAAGGATCTAGGGCCGGCGTGCCACCATCGGACGATAAATCTATTATCGTGTGCACACCTCCATTCACTTCAAACTGGTAAAACTCTGCGACGCGATCAAGGTTTCCGTTGCGTTCGAAATACCAAGAGTTGCACTCAACTTTCCATGTAGCATGCCGCACATGACCTACGGGATTGTTTGGACCGTCTGGGACAAATAGTCCCAACTCTTTTGCATCACACGGAGGTACTGGAGTTGCCGTGGGGAACGGTACTGGCGGAGGCTGAACTCCTGGCGAACACGCAGGCGTCGCCGAAACGGTGCCGGAGTACGGACCCCATTCGTCGGAGTAAGCCGTCCCATCGCCGCGCGCTCACCTGGAAGTCGTATGTGACGCTGCACGTGAGGCCGGACACTTCTCTGCTGGTGCCGCTGATGCTGGCGTCGTAGGTCGTCCAGTTCTGAGAACTCTGCGCTTTCTTCTGAAGCCGGTATCGGGAAGCGCCGCTCACCGTGCCCCAGCTTACCGAGACGCTGGTGGAGCTGGACAGTTGACTAGTAACATCGATTTCCTACTGAGGCATCCAGGTCTGTGTGACCGAGTCGCCGCTACGGCACGCGGATGATGAAGGTAGCAGTGCAATCTTCGAGGCATGCGGTGGTGTCTAGAGCGGCGGTGACGGTGTAGTTTCCGCGCGAGCCGGCGGTGAAGAGCACCCGGCCCTCGTCCGGAACATCGTCGGTGTCGGCATCCGGATCGGCCTCCTGGAACGTGCCGCCCTCGGGATTCGAGATCGACCAGTCGAACGTTGCATCGTCTCCAAGAGAGTCGTCACGGACGTCGTCCTGTCCGAACACGTGCACC
>JAAXHR010000112.1 GCA_012270805.1 Dehalococcoidia bacterium | reverse complement strand
TTCGATTTGGGGCGATGGTGCAGGCTGCCACGGCGCATATCGCAAGTGCTACGAATGCGGTGATCCGGACGAATAGTCGTTCGCGTCGTGGCGGTTTGCTTGATCGTGGTCGGAGTTTGAAGTTCCGTCCATGAGTGAACTTCTGTTGAAGATGGGAGCGTAGACTTCGGTTGCCCATCGTTTGATTCTCGGATCCAGTTGATCACTCCGTAGGCGGACGCGTGCGAGATCGGCGGATTGCGGGGTTAATTCTTTGGAAGACTGACGTTCGCCATCTGGGGCTCGGCCGCTGTTCGGAGGTCACGACTCCTTCCATACGTTGCAAGTTGCGGGCGACGGTTCGACCGAGATGTCCGGCGAGTCGAGTCGGATCGACGGCTTGCGGCACGAATCTTCTAAGGCGGCGCGGTCTGAAGAATCCGGCCCCGGTGATGACCCAACGTTTGATCCAGAACATCCAAGCGACTAACGCTGCAGCGAAGACACTGATTCCGACTACTATGTGGTAGCCCCACTTGAATCTAATGCCTGGCATGTTCTCGAAGTTCATGCCGAAGAGACCGGCGATTAAACCTAGTGGCAGGAATATAGTGGCGACGATCGACAAGACCTTCATGATTTCGTTTTGACGGTTTGCCACTACTGAGAGGTATGTAGCAAGCGAAGTGTCAGCGCGCTCTCTGACTACGTCGTTAGATGCCTGTACTCGCGCTAAGTCGTCGGCAAGGTCGCGAAAATAAAGGTCCACGGCGTGGCCGATGAGATCGAATTCTCTTCGTCCCAAACGATTCAAGACCTCTCGTTGGGGTGCGAGCGCGCGGTTGAGGCTTAGAGAGGACCGTTTAAGTGACATCAGAGCGATCAATGCGGAGTGATCGGGGTCGGTGAGGACTTGCTCTTCTATAGCATCAGCGCGGTCCACCATTCGGTCCAGTGTGGGTAAAATCGCTTGAATGAGAGCGTCGAAGAGCGCGTGGGCGAAGAAGCTGGGGCCCTTCATCATCGGCCTGCCATCGATTTCTACGAGCTGCCTGACGGCTTCGAGACTAGGCATCTCCGCATTGTGGATAGTGACGACGAAGTTCTGGCCGATAAACATGCCGATGTCGGTTGTTTGGACGACCTCGGTTTCTGCCGTGTAGTCGACACTACGTGCGTTTATGAAGATGTAGTTGCCGAAGTCTTCGACGCGGGCCGAGCGGATATCGGGGTTTATGGCACCGTCGACGACGAGGGGGTGGAACTGGAATTCATTCAGGAGTAGCTCGCGCTCGTCGTCGCCGGGTTCGATGAGGTCTAACCACAGCAGGCCGGTTTCGGACTTGTGTGCCGTTTGGAGAGTTTCGATGTCAATGTTGCGGTGGATCTGGTTGTCGGCATCGAGGTAATGGGCGATCAATGACATGGATTGACCTCCGATTGCGTCTTGGTTGGCTTTAGTACGGATTCTATTTGAGGGACTTCAGCTTCTTAGGCACAAGGGTACCGGTTTGGTGGACGAATAGCAGTCAGCTTGCTACTCAGCGGGTTCGTACGGCGGGATGAAGATGGAGTATTGGGAGATGGGCACATCCTCGCCGTTGATTTTTCCCCACAGAAGGATGGTGTAGATGCCGTTGCCGGCCCGCTTAATCAGGTCAGCGATGTCGGCAGATACGGTGAACTTTTGACCGTAAACCGCCCATTCGGTTGCGGTGACCCAACGTCCAGTAAAGGACGGATTGATGAAGGATTGACTTTCGATGTAGGCTTGTCGCCAAATCTGATGCGCTTCGTGATACGAGCGTGGTGGTGGTGCGTTTATGTCAACGTCGTAAGGGTCGGGACAGATCGATCTCTCAGTGGCGAAAACATCGTTGCTATAAAACCATCCCTCTGTTAGCGGTCGTCTTAGACTAACTATGGGAAGTCCTGAACTGTAACAATAAGTGCGCGCTAGCTGACCTGTGGTTAATGGACGCGGCCGCTGATCGTAGTAAATCTGAATTCCAAGGGCGTTTTCTTCGTCTATCGTTACGCCATTCTTGACTTGACCGCTTAAGGTCAATTGACCGCTATCAATCTCGGGCGGAACCTCGTATTCGATGTAGTCACCGACGAAGAGTTGAACGAATTTGAAGTTGTATTCATCCCATGCCACGCCCAGATTGACTTTGCGATGATGCGGGTTCAGGATATTGCGACGATGTCCAGAACTCTCCATGAGTCCTTCCATCGCCTCGCTAATGTCATGTTCTAAGCTGAGGCTGGCTCGGAAACCGTCTGTTCTTGTAAGACAGTAACTAAGACCGCTGACGTTTTCGGCTGAGTATTGTTCTCCGCCAGCGAGGGTGTAGCGCATGTAGGGCTTTAGACCGTTGGTCCCCCAATGACCTGAGAAGCAGTTAGTGCGCATGTCTTCGGCGTGGGATTGAGCTGCGATGTTGTCGTCGAGGGTTACTTCGTTGAGGCCGGCCGCGGTTCGGGCTCGGTTGATGAGTTGGAGGGCGTACTCGCGGGCAGATTCCATCTCCGATTGACTGAGACCGGAGGGTGGCGCGGGTGTAGGCGTTGGTGTCTGTGTTGGCGTAGCGGTTGAAGTCGGCGTGATCGTAGGTGAGTGAGTCGCTGTCGGGACCGGTGTCGCGGTTGGCACAATATTGAATGTC
>JAAXHR010000066.1 GCA_012270805.1 Dehalococcoidia bacterium | reverse complement strand
GCGATCGCGACGACATCGTGATCACATCCAAGGTCTCAAGTCCCGTCGCGCGGGGAGTCAACGATCGCAACACATCTCGTTGGCACATCATGCGCGAAGTAGAACGCTCGCTCAAACGCTTGCAGACTGATCGCATCGACGTATACCTGATCCATCACTTCGATGAGACCGTCGGCTATGAAGAGCGGACACGCGCATTGGAGGATCTCGTCCGGGATGGCAAGATTCGCTACACCGGGGTCTGCAACTACCAAGCCTGGCAGGTTGTGCAGACATTGCGGGTTGAGGACAGCATCAACGCGGAAAGTCTCATAACCGTGCAAAACCCTTACAGCATGCTCAATCGGGAACTTGAAGACGAGATGTTTCCGATGGTCCGTACCACTGGTCTCGGCATCATGGCTTACAGTCCGTTGGCTGTTGGCCTCTTGTCGGGTGATTATGATCCAGACCGAATGCCTCACAACATGTCGCTTTGGGGCAACCGCCGCTCCCATGCGTTCAGTCGAGTAGTACGCGGAGCGGCGGCGGATGTGATTCGCACCAACGCTGATGTTGCAAAGCGCATCGGCGCAACACCCGCACAAGTGGCGCAGGCGTGGGTGCTATCGCATCCTGAGATAACGGTCTCCATCTCAGGCGCCGATACCGCCGAGCAGATGCAAGACAATCTTGGCGCGCTGGAGATCGATCTTCCACCAGATGAACTAGCAGCGTTAAACGACGCGTCCGATCGTCTACGCATTGTTCTCGACGGCGAAGGATTCGAGGACGATCGCTGAGGATACGGCACCATTAGCCCCTTTCGTAAAACGAAAGGGGCGCGCCTCCTTCCCCTTCTCCTCTCAGGGGAAGGTTCAGAGGAGGTCGCGCGGGGTATGCCCCCATGTCATTCCAAGCACCACCTGTCATTCCTCATTCCGAGTGCAGCGACGAATCTCTCCCCTCTTCCTCGACGGGAGAGGGTGAACAGGGACAAAGGGAGCATTGAAAACGCAAATGTTACAATCAACGGTTGCGACCTAAAACACCATGCCTAAGCGAACGTACCAACCCAAAAAGCGCCGACGCGCGCGCGTCCACGGCTTCCGATCAAGGATGTCAAGTCGAGGCGGGCGGGCGGTATTGGCGCGCCGACGTGCCCGCGGTCGCAAACGCCTAACTGTCTGAGTTCGTTGTTTCTGGGTTAATTGATTCGCTGGGCCAACGCCGCCTTAACGGCACCCGAATTATGTAAACAATGGGGCTCTCGAAGCATCGACGGTTGCGCCGTCGCGAAGAGTTCCGAAGAGCACTAAGAGACGGCAAACGGACCCGAGACGCACTGCTTTCGATTACTGCGGTCAGATCGGAACTACCAGACGCCGATTCGCGTTACGGTTTCGCAATTCCGAAACGCGTCGGCGGAGCGGTGGTGAGAAATCGAATCAAGCGACGTCTACGAGCCATTGTCGGAAAATCGGACCACCCAAAAGGATGGGACTACGTTATATACGCCTTCCCGGCAGCGGCAGACGCTACGTCCGAAAAGCTGGTGGAGTCGGTAAACAGGCTAGTTGGACGCCTGAAGTCTGGCAATCGGACGCGCTCCAAGAGAACGCCGAGGTGAGAGCGTGATCGCAAAGTCTGCTCTGGCAATCATCAAGGCGTACAAACTCGCCGTGTCGCCCTACCTGCCTAGCACTTGCATCTATCAACCAACCTGTTCCGAGTACATGGCGGAAGCGATCAAGATTCATGGCGTGTTGAGAGGGGTTTGGATGGGTCTGAGGCGAATCGCCCGATGCAACCCCTTCACGACCGGCGGATTGGATTTGGTGCCGGTGCGCAATGAAGATGCTGCATCAACCACGCGTGGCAACGAGAACCACGTCCGATGAGGTTGTTGCTCCACCCACGACAGCTCCGGCGCGTGCTACTCGCGCCGGTTCTTGCAATCCTGAGCGCCGTTGCGATAACAGGATGTTTGAACGATCTGACGCCCCAAGGGCGTTGGTCGGCACCAGTGTCGGACGGAAACTTCATCTACGTTGGGAACCTCGACGGCGTGTTGGTGAGAATTGATGCCGCGAGCCACGCATTCGACGTCAACTGGCTATACCCGTACGAGCTGGACGGAGTGCGTAAGAAACCCAAAGGGCTCGGTGCCATCTACGGCGCGCCAGTTGTCGAGGACGGCGCTGTCTATGCGGCCGGTTACACATGCGCTGGCTCCAACTGCGAAGGAGAAGTGCTGGCCGTATCAACTGAAAACGGCGAAATCGCTTGGAACTCCGGCCGTACACCTCTCGCAACAAAATTGGTCGGACAGGTACAAACCACCGAAAATGGCCTCCTACTCGTCGGCACCGGAGCCCTGGACGATAAACGCGAACCTCCCGGATACCTGATCGCGTTCAGTTCCGATCCCATAGCGGGTAGACGAATACAGTGGCGCGTACCCCTCGACGGCGAAGTTCTGGGCGATGTCGCAGTCGACAACACAACAAACACTTCATACGTCGGCACCGCTGCCGGAACCTTATACGCCATCGACATCTCAGAAGGCGACCTCTCTGAGCGCGTCAAATGGCGATTCTCAGCCGACGGCGCGATCACGGGCAACATCGTCTTCCACGATGGCGCTATCTACTTCGGCGACCTTGCAAGCAACTTCTACCGGCTGAACCCGAGAACCCAATCCACTGACTGGCAATTTGATGCCGAAGCGTGGGTCTGGGCAGAGGGGATCCCCGACACCCAAAAAGGCACCATCTACGTCTCAACCTTGGGCGGTCACATCTACGCTCTCAACATCGGAACCGGCGACCTGATCTGGAGCACCAGGATCGACGGGCAGATAGTGGGGTCGCCGCTGCTGTTCGATCGCATCCGCAACGAGTTCTCGCAGCGAGTCTTGGCGGTTCCCTCTGGCGAAGAAGATGTTCACGTGTTGAACGTCAACGATGGACAGATCATTGGGACCTTCCCGACCGACAGTGCCGTGAAATCGTCGCCCGTTCTCATCAATGACTTCATCTACATTCACACCTTGGATGGCGAGTTGAAATGGTTCTCCCCGAGCGATCAGACGTTGCAGGGCTGCGTCGCTCTGAAGGATGGCGGTCGGTGCGACTGAGCCTTAGAGCAAGATCACGATCCGACGGGAGCTTTGCCTGATGGAACTCCTCGGCCTCATCTGGGATCAGGGCATCATGCGCCCGATGATCAACGCGCTCGCGCTGTTGTATCACTATCTGTTTCTCAACTACGGCTTGAGCATCATCGTCTTTACGGTCATCGTGCGCGTGTTGATGATCCCGCTCACGATCCGCCAGACCCGCCAGATGAAGAGGCTGCAGGCCTTGCAACCTCGTATGAAGGCAATCCAGGATAAGTACCGAGACAAGAAGGACACCGAGAGTCGAAGAGCGCAATCGAGCGAATCGATGGCACTGTACCGCGAGGCCGGCGTGAACCCGATCGGGTGCCTCGGGCCAATGATCATACAGATGCCTATTTGGATCGGCTTCTATCGTGCCATCATCCGAACCATGCCTACGACACCGGAAGGCATGGCCAACTTGTCGGCATCTTTCTACGCATGGAATCCTGCCAGCGCCGACGTGCCGTTCAGCCGTCTATTTTTGGGAATCGATCTCGCCGACACAGTTTCGCAGGTATACCTGCCATTGAACTTCGTGTTGCCCGTGTTGGTCGGAGCGTCGATGTTCATCACCACCAAGATGTCATCGACCGTGGCGGTCGACGAGCGGCAACAGTCGCAACAACGGATCATGCAGTGGATGATGCCAGTGATGATTGGTGTCTTCACATACCAGTTCCCAGCCGGTCTCGGCATTTACATATTGCTATCCAACATCGTCGGCGTATTTATCCAATACTTCGTCGGCGGCAAACAGCCGATCGAGCTGTTTGGCAAGCTGTATCTAGGCACACCAGAAACGCGGGCTGAAGCGATAGCAGCGAAGGCGCAGCTCGCCGAACAAAACCAAGACAACGACGACTCGGACGAGGAGGAGACAAACGATGACCATTCGACGGGTATTCACCGGCAAGAACGTACAAGAGGCAACCGCCGTCGCGCTCGAAACTCTAGACGCAGAGCTCGAAGACGTAGACATTAGAGTCCTCAATCCAGGAAGGTCCGGGATATTTGGACTCGGAGGTGCCTTGGCCGAAATCGAGGTTGCCAAGCTCTCGGATGTCATTGCCGAAGAGGCACGAGAGGCTGACGAACGCCAGAAGCAGATGGATGAAGCCACGGGCATCATTGAGGTAGAACCTTCCGCCCCAGTTCGCCAACGTCGTCAAAACCGAACTCGTCAGCGACGAGAACGTACACCGCGTCGCCAACAAGAACCGTCGGATCAGGAAGCCGCTTCCGTAGAGCCGGCAGCACGGCGCGAGCGTCCGGCACCACGTCGCACCCGCCAACCCGCTCAGAACCGACAGCGACGACAACGCAGGCCCAACAATCAGCGTCCGCAGCAGGACAGCAGGCAAACCGAGAAACCCCGGTCCCAACAATCTGAGAACCAACCCGAACCGGTCGAAGCTGCCGTCCCAGAGCCTAGAACCGAACAACCGGCCCGGCGGAGGCGTCAGGAATCCGTCACGGAGCCGATTGAAAACCGCGAGGAATTGGAGGCTGCCACTGGAGAAGTCCTGAGCTACCTCATCGCCGCGATGAATGTCGATGTCGAAGCCTACGTGCTGGATGAACTCCGCGACGGCTCAATCGTGTTCGAGATCGAAGGTGCCGACGCCGGTCTGCTCATCGGGCGACGCGGCGAAACCCTACGAGATCTTCAATTCATCGTCAGAATGTTGGTTAACCGACAGCTCAAGCAACGAGCCAACATCATCATCGATGTCGAGCGCTATCAACTCCGGCGAACCCAAAAGCTCCACACCATCGCCGAGAACGCGGCTCGTGCGGCATCGCGTGGGAGAGCGCGCTCGCTCGATCCCATGACGCCTGAAGAGCGGCGCATTGTCCACATCGCGTTGTCGGACAACCCGGAAGTCGTTACCGAGAGCGAAGGGCAAGGCCCAGAACGTCACGTGGTGGTTAAACCGCGCTGAACGGCCTTCCGGGCCCAATTGACGCTTGCTAAGTCGAATTCAAAGGGATTCGGAGCGCTGACTCGAGTAAGTGTTCGAGGCGGAGGTTACTCAGTCTCAAGAGAAGAGTCAGCCGAGGTGCTAGCCATGGGGTTGTCCTTCGGCAGTTGGATGATGAACTCGGCATATTCACCGGGTTCGGTCTCGAGTTGAATCGTGCCGCCGTGGCTGCGAATTATGTCGCTTGACAACGACAGTCCTAGACCCGTTCCGCGGTTAGTCGGTTTTGTCGTGAAGAACGGGTTGAATATCTTCTCTATCACTTCGGGCGACACGCCAGTCCCGTTGTCGCGGAATCGAATCTCGATGTTATCGTCGATGAACTTGGTCGAGATCTCCATCCCCGGGGAGTATCCACTTGCGGCATCGGGATCTTGCTCCCGCAACGCGTCGCGTTTATCTTCGGTCGCGTGCCACGCGTTTGTAACCAAGTTTAGGAATACACGACCAAGGTCCTCTGACATAGCGACGATCGATGGGATTTCAGGATCGAAGTCCGTCTTGATCTCCAAGTTCATATCAGGATCGGTTGCTCGTGCGCCTTGGTATGCCAGCTGCGTGTACTCTTCGACCAGGTTGTTGACATCCGTCGTTTGCATGTCAGTCGACTCACGCCCCATCGCCAACATCCCATGGACGATGCGATTTGCCCTTTCGCCGTGCGTCTTGATTCGTTGCAAATTCTCGACCAGATCATTGGCGATCTCTTCGAAAAGTTCCATTTGTTCATCATCGATGTCATCGGAACTCTCTTCTATGATCTCCTTCAGCTCATCGATCAGTTCCTCGGATACCTCTGAGAAATTGTTCACGAAGTTCAAGGGGTTTCTGATCTCGTGCGCCACCCCGGCCGTCAACTCGCCCAACGCCGCCAATTTGTTCCGTGTAATGATCTGATCTTGAGCCCTGTGAAGATCATCCAACACGCGCTCAAGTTCGTTGTTCTTGTCTTGCAACTCTTCAGCGAGTTGCTCTACCAGGTTCAACCGCTGAACTTCCAGCGCGTGCTGTCGGAATACCTCCAATGCGTCGGCCATATCCGCGACCTCGTCCCGGCCGCGAATCTCGACCTCGGTTTCGAGATCACCATCCGCCATCCGCAGCATCCGATTCGAAAGCGTCTGGATGCGTCGCAACAACACCTTGCCGACAAAGAGCCAGATAATCAGAAATGCGCCGACGATGCTTATAGTGCTAATGCCTACGAGGAACAGACGGCCCTGCAATATCGACTGCTCCGAAGCGTTCGATTCTTCGCTTACGCTGAATTCCGCCGCTTCGACTAACCCGTCCACCTCATCGACCAAGAGCACTGCTAATTCGCGGTTCAATTCCAAGAGATCTTGCTGGCGGCTAGTCAATTCATGCTCCCTCGCCAACAACTCGAAACCACCCTGGTCACCAAGTGACAACTCGAATAATCGGTTGAATATCGGTGTGATCAAAGGAGCATAATCGGTGCCCTGTAATACAGACAGACTTCTCTCAATCCGGCTTCGAGCCGCTTCAGCACGTTCACGCAACGGTTCTACAAACGCCGCATCTGAAACTGTGAAAGCGCTCGCGAGGAGTTGCGTGGCGGTGTTCGCCGCCGCCTGCAAATCGGCGACGTTTCTATAGCGATAGAACTCGGCCTCGGAGAAATGCTCCGAGGCCGAAACGGGCAACTGGCCCAATTCGCTGTAGCCAGTCATTGTGTAAAACAGTTGATCGTCAATCGCCGGTATCAGGATTTCGTCCAAGTCTTGCTGCAAGCCAGCCAGTTCAACACTGATGGCATTTGTCCGACCGTCTAGTTCAAGCAACTCCTTCTTCTCGGCCTTGATGGTGTCGATGCTCTGGATCAACTGATCGGCATACCGTCGGACCAACACCAGCTGCTGCCCGCCATGGCCGGCCGTATGGTCAGCTGATGACAAAGCTTCCAACTGCTGCTCGAACAACGCCGTAGTTGCTTCGATCTCTTGTGAAACCTCCTCGAACTCAGTCGTGGACATCGCCGAGGTGAGCCGAGGCGCAGCAGCGGCAAGTACTCCCGTGTAATGCGCGATACCGAAAGATGCCACCATTTCCGGCACACTTTCCTCTCGAACTCGGTTCGTCGCATCACTGATGCGGTCGAACGACAGCCACGCCACCAGACTTGCACTCAATGTAAGCAACACGGCGCCGCCTACACCGACATACATCTGAGCCGATAGTCGGAAGCGGCCTTCGAGCACAGATCTTGCTTTGTCGATCACTGCTAATTGGCGGTCAGCACGTCGATCGCGCGGTAATTCCCGTCAGAACCGATGACGGTGAGGAATATTTCGTTGGAACCTTGACTATCCATCGCGCCGAATTGCAGCTTGAAACCCCCAAGGTCCACTATGTCACCGTTACGTAGTTGCTGCGTGAAGCAGCGTCGATCGATCTCGCGTCCGCATCTCTCAGCGACTTCAATCACGAATCTACCGGCGATGTAACCCTCCAATGAAACGAATCCCGGAGATTCTTCAGGTGCATAGGTTGCTAACGCTTTGTGGTAGTCAGCAACAATCGGTATCGAATCGTCCCACGGAAATGGAACCACCTGGGTCACGTATACACCCTCTCCGTGATCGCCAAGTTCGTGCGCCAGCGCGTTACTGCCGACGAACGAAACGGTCATGAATTCAGGATTGAAGTCCGTGTGCCGCGCCCAAGATATCAGGTGAGCCACGGGCTCGTAGGCGCCGATCATGATCACCGCTTCCGGGTCACCTTGCTTCAAATCGAGTAATGCCGTTTTGATCGCCTTCGTATTGCGAGGATAGATGCCGATCGCCACTGGCTCCATCCCTTCTTTTTGCAGAGCTATTCTGACCCCTTGATACCCCGCTCGGCCGAACGAATCGTCTTGGTACATCACCGCGATACGAGTGATGCCCAGATCCTCTATCAGCCGCTTGACCATCGCCGCAGTCTCTTGGTAGTACGAGGCGCGAACATTCAATATGTGCTGGTAATCCGGACTGCGGAGAAACTCGGCGCCTGTGAATGGCGCGATATACGGCACCCCGCCAGCCTCGGCAACCGGAACCGCCGACCTGGAAGTTGGAGTCCCTACCGCTCCGACTAGCGCGAAAACCTTGTCTTCTTGTATCAGCGCCGCAGAGTTGGCGATCGCGGCTTCGGGTTCGTACGCATCGTCGCGAAAGGCGAGATCGAGCTGGCGGCCGTGAACTCCGCCCGACGCGTTCACCTCGTTGAACGCCACCAATATCCCTAAGCGCATGCCTAACCCGAGTTCGGATGCCGGGCCGCTGAACGCTGCCGATTGACCGAAGAGGATTCCGTCGTCGGTGATGCCGTTGCGACGGTTCGCACCATCTGAGGCAGCCGCGGATTTCGAATTCAGCAGATCGAATTCGTTGGCTGTCTCGATCGTGCCAACAAGTGGGGTTGGAGTTTCTTCCCGGGCGTTCGAACACGCGTAAACAGCAACTAGGGAGATGCTTGCGACCGCTACCCGAATTGCGGCCGACTTTGAGGCAGCCAATTCAGGGAACGGTATCTTCAACCCATCCTCCGTTTGACTAAGGTCAAACAATTCATTCCGTCGACCCGTTCATAGCGCATTTCGTCCGAAAACGTGTGCGCCAGATGCACTCCCCATCCACCAATGTAGCTGTCTTCGATCGAAGTAATCTTAGGCGGTGTCTTGGCGTCTTTCGTCGGATCGAACGCCTTGCCGTTGTCAGAAATCTCAATGCTGATCTCGTCGTTTCCAGAAACGATAACGACCTTGATCGGTTGGGTGCCGTCCGCCTCGCCATGGTCAATGACGTTGATACACAGTTCCTCAAGAATCAATTCGATCTGATACGTCAAGTCCGGGGGCCAATTCTCCTCGGATGAGATCGATTCGACGGTTTCTTGAATCGCGTTTAACTCGCCGATCTCCGGCATGAACTCGATTGCAGTTCTCACGCTCATCGTATGGACTACGTGCGTCTGAAGACCAGGCAAGCCTGATCATCGGACTGTGGTTCGTCGCCCGCAAACTTGTTCACCGTCTCAAACACGATCTCACTTGCTTCTTCAGCGCTTTGGGGCTGTCGATCTCGGAAAATCTCGCAAAGCTGCTCCAAGCCGAACAATTCGCCTTCCGAGTTGAAAGCCTCTGTGATCCCGTCGGTGTAAAGAATCACGGTGTCGCCTGGTTCGAGTTTTACCGAGTTCTCCTCGTAGCTGATTTCAGGAATGATGCCGAGGGCAGTTCCACCAGTCGGGGGTATCACCGTCGTACTGCCGTCTGGATGCACCACTATTGGTTCGTTGTGACCGCCATTCGCGTAGTGAAATTCCGACGTGTTCGTGTCGTAAATCGCGTAAAAGAGCGTTACGAACATCGCTGCTTCGTTTTCAGCGTCAAGAAGGTTGTTCACTTCTTCTAACGCTTCGCCTGGATTCTCGAAACGCTGACCGGCACCCTTCAACAACATGCGGCTCGACATCATAAACAGTGCCGCCGGCATACCCTTGTCTGAGACATCGGCTATCGCAAGTCCGACTTTCCCGTCCTGCAAGATCTGAACGTCGAAGAAATCTCCGCCAACGTTTCGGGCTGGTTGCATTGAGCCATATATCTGATAAGCGGAATGCTCAGGGAAACTCGCCGGAAGAACCGACTGCTGGATGTTGTTCGCGACATCCAGTTCGTTCTGCAACGCTACTAATTTGTCCCTCGACTGGAGCGCATCCCGCCATTCGTCAAGGTGTTGAAGCGTCCTCTGGATGGTTAGCCTGAGATCCTGGAAATCCAGCGGCTTAGTTACAAAGTCGAACGCCCCACGGTTCATCGCCGTTCGGATGTTCTCCATGTCGCCATAAGCCGAGATGATGATCGCACGGATATCCGGACTGACGTTCTGTATCTGTTGCAACAGCGTCAATCCGTCCATCCGAGGCATGTTGATGTCGGACACGACCATGTCAATCTCCTTGTCCGCCATCAGCATCTCCAGCGCCTCGACCCCGTCGTGCGCGAAAACGAACTCATACTCGCCGCGACGGATGTTGCGACGCATCCGTTGAAGGATGAGCGGTTCAAGGTCCGGCTCGTCGTCGACAACCAAGATTTTCTTCGTCTTAGGCATTACGAACTAAACGGAACCCTCCGTGATCAGCATTCCAAGTAAAACGTCGGTGCCCCGCAGATTGACGTTCGCAAAGCACCTGAAACGGTGTTAGTTACCGACAGTAGCCACCGCTTCGTCACGTGAAGATTCAATCGGTATGATATTGTCGAACCCACTGATCGAGAATATCTCTCGGATCGGATCTGACAATGAACACATCGCAAACTTGCCGCCTCGACGGTTGAGCGACTTAACCACCAAGAGAATCGCTCGCAAACCTGCGCTGCTGATGTAAGTCAGGGTTTGCGCATCGAAGACGACCGCGCTGTCAGTCTCTTCAATCGCCACCTCTAGACCAGCTTGGAATTCACGGGCGTTTGTACCATCGACCCTGTTTTCACTGGGCATCAATATCAAAGCGTTGCCCACTCGTTCTGTGTTGATTTCCATTAGTAAACAACCCCTTTGCGCTAGGGTACTTAAGATTACACCAACTCTATACCCAGAGGATTGGGGCGATTGAGATCCTGCCGGCCCGTTCCGAAGTTGCCTCGTAGATACTTCACCCTTCCCTATCGTACTTGCCAACGAAGCTTTCTGCGGTTCGAGGCGGCCTCGGCATTCTTGCCATTGAGATTGAAGCCGGAAGAACAATGCCCCCAGAAAAGATGAGTTTCATCGCGTCTTCGACCGACATATTGGTCTCTACGACATCGTCTTCCAAGACGAACGCCATGTTGCCTGATGTCGGGTTTGGCACAGTCGGCACATAAACGGAGACTAGGTCCTCTTCCTTGCTTGGCGCCCTCGCCCTACCAGTCACGAAACCCATCGCCATCATCCCGTCTCGCGGCCACTCTATGAACACGACGCGGCTGAAGTTGG
>JAAXHR010000012.1 GCA_012270805.1 Dehalococcoidia bacterium | reverse complement strand
GCCATCTGGGCTCCAATATCGTGCACCGCATCTCCGATCTGAGTGAATATGTCGCGGATTTCGTTCTCGGACGAACCCGGCGGCATCATCAGCGTGGCCAGAAACCACTTGGGTGTGCCGCCTGCGACGGCGATGTCGTTTGCATTGACGTTCACCGCGTACCAGCCGATACGGTCAGTGGCGAAGGTTATCGGATCGGTCTTGGCGAGTAGTGTGGTTTCCCCGAATAGGATGTGCGCGGCATCTTCGCCGAGTCTTGGGCCGACGATAAGCCGTTCATCAACGGACGTCTTCGGCAATCCGTTGATCAAGTCTTGCAGTAGATGTCCCGGCAACTTGCCGTTCTTGAGTATGGGGCTCTCTTGTGACACGGAAATCGCTCAAACTTTCGTCGCCTCGGGTTTGAGTTTCGCACGTCCTGGCGGGAGGTGGTATCACTCTTCGGGAGTGAAGGTTGGGATCTGGGGAATAGGCTGGTTTGCGAAGAACGGGGCGACCGAATTGAGCAGATTGTCAGTCGATGCGCCTTGGGTACCGCCCCAAATCTCTTGCGGACCGCCGATCCGGTACCAATCGTCCTGGCAGAAGAAACGGATCGTCTCTACTCCGCGCAACACGAAGAAGTCCAACCTGTAAATGGTGTCGCAAGTCGAGGCGTTCCCAATCGGAATGGTGAGATTGAGTGCGTCGACTATCGTATTAATCAACCCACCATCCTTTATGTCTTGGATCGCTGCCTGTTCGCCACCGGCGGGACCACGGTATAAGACGACACGTCGTGCTTCGTGCAAACGCAGTTCGAGAACCGGGTTTATCGTTGGTTGCACCCGGTTCACGACATCGGTGCAGTTCGCAATGATGTCGTCTTTAAGGTGCTCGTCAGCGTCGCCTTGTTCTTTACTGGCGACGTGGAACGTGTAGACCTTATTTTCGCTGCCTAACGCCAATATCCACCCTTGGATCGACCGTGCGGGGTTGTCGCCTTTGATGGCTCCACATCCAAGCGTCAAGTCTGGCCACGTGTGTTCTACTTGGCTAAGGATCTTTATATCGCTCTGGTCGATGCCTTGGTCGATTAGGTTGCCGCGGGCTTTGATTTCAAGTAGCGTCGGAACCATCGGTGCCGGCGTCGGCGTGATCGTCGGTATCGGTGTCGCCGTCGGCTGCGGAGTAGGCGTGGCCGTTGACGTTGCGGTGGGTTTGGGAAGCGGTGTGTCGGTCGGTGCAGCGGTCGGTTCTTGAGTCGGCGGAACCGGCGTTGAGGCGGGCTCAACGGTTGGTGTTTCGGTCGGTTCGGGAGTAGGTGCCATTTCAACGACCGGTGTTTCTGTGGCGGCCGCTGCCGGCGGAATGGCGGTCGGTGTCGGGTTGTCACCCGACGCTTCGAAAGTCGGAGTCGGGGTGACTGTAGCGGGAACTTCGGTAGGTTCTAGGGTAGCGGTATCTGCGACTATCACCTCAGCTGGCTCTGTCGGTTCCGAAGTCGGCCTATCGGACGGTGCTGCTGTTGGTGTCGGCCTCGGCGCTTGCGTCGATCTGGGTGTTGGTTGCACGCCGACTTCGGGTTCACGGCTGTTCGCCCATATCGCGGCGGCCGTTATCGCAGCGACGATCAATGCGAGGACGATACCGACGATCAATGCTTGCCTGATCCGCGGCCCGTAACCCGAGACGCGGAGTCCGGAATTGTTTTGATCGTCAGGTTGGTTCATGTTCCCGGATG
>JAAXHR010000119.1 GCA_012270805.1 Dehalococcoidia bacterium | reverse complement strand
ACCGAAACTGCTCGCCTGTGCCAAGCTCTAGGCTGTAACGTAGTCGGTGTCGATGCCCGGTGGGAATCTCCCGGCGCAAAGGACCATGTCGACGAGATGCGAGACCCTTCGGAACTGGATGACGTATTGCAAGAAGCCGACTTCGTTGTGCTCACCATCCCGCACACGCCGCAAACCGAAGAAATGTTCGACGCGAGCAAATTCGCGTTGATGAAAGAAACGGCGATCTTTATCAACATAGGTCGCGGTATGACGACCAAGCTTGACGACCTCAACGACGCCCTCCGCAGCGGAGGTATTGGGGGTGCCGGACTGGATGTCTATGAAATCGAACCTCTCCCAGCCGATCACCCACTATGGGATGCACCGAACACTATCTTGACGCCCCACATAGCCGCGGACGAAGGTCGACACCTAGGCGAACGTCGCTATGAGGTCGTCTCCGACAACATGCGCCGTTTCGCTGCTGGTGAACCGCTCCGAAACTTGGTCGACAAAGAAAACTGGTTCTAACTCAATCAATCACGAATCAATGGTAGGTAACCCACAATGAACGACCCACGTCTTACTCCTGACACAGTTGACTTCATGGAGAAGGCGGCGACGCTTGACATGCCGGCATTCGGCGAATGCTCGGCAGAAGAGCTGCGCGCCGCTTCTGAACGGCGCAATCAGATCATGAAACCCGCCATCGAACCCGTGCGTAAGGTCATCCGCCGCAAAATCGATGGACCCGGGGGTGAAATCCCCCTGCGCATCTATATTCCGGAAGGTGCGGAACCGCCATATCCCGTCATCATGGTGTTCCACGGCGGAGGCTGGACCATCAGAAGCTACGAACTGGAAGGCCCGACCTCCCGAGGGCTTGCCAATCGAGTCGGCGCACTCGTCGCCTCAGTCCAATATCGCCTTGCTCCTGAAACGCGTTTCCCCGGCGCGGCCGAAGATTGTTACGCCGCAACCCGGTGGGCGGTCAAAAACACCGCAGAGTTCGGCGGCGACGCTACGAAACTTGCAGTCGCTGGAACCTCCGCTGGAGGAAATCTATCAGCCGCCATTTCACTGATGGCTCGAGACCGCGGAGAACCCAACATCTCCCATCAGGTGCTCTTCTGCCCCGTCATCGACCACAACTTCGAACGTGGCTCTTACGACGAGTTCGCAGACGGGTACGGACTTACCAAGGTCGGGATGCAATGGTTCTGGGATAACTACCTCGGTCCCGATGGCGATGGATCGAATCCTTACGCCTCGCCCATACAAGCCGACGATCTCGCTGGCCTCCCGGACGCCACTGTAATTGTCGCCGAATGCGATGTCCTTCGAGACGAAGCGGAAGACTACGCCGCAGCACTCAAGAACGCCTGCAACGACACCAGATTGACCCGATACGAGGGGGTCCTGCACGGATTCAACTGCCAACCGGGTTACATTCACGCCGCTGAATCTGCTCTCGATGAAGCCGCCGATCGGATTAAACGATCTTTTGCAAATGTAGGTTGATGCTGCGTCTTAAAACCCCGAAAAGCTGGAAAAACTTAGCTTTGACGCAGTGAACACGTGCGCTGTTTCCCAACTTAAACCCCGATTTCTATAATCTAACCGCATATCGAGTTTAGGCAAACTCGGCAGTAACACTGCGATTAGGAATCGAGGTAGCACATGGAAATCACCGCATACTCGGTAAAAGAGAAGACTACGGTTCCGGTTCAGAACCCGGAGATCGTAACCATGAAGAATGGTCGCAAGGCCGTTCAGGGCCTCTCGCCCGCCGGCAACAAGGTGTTCCGCATCCTTTCGAAGGCCGACGCTGAGGAGCTCGCGAAGCAAATCGGGTAACCCAAGCCGGGTAATCCGCAGGCGCGGGTAGCAACTCCTCTTCGATTCGGCGATCGTTGATATCGTCAGAACAAGCTGGACTTTGCGCCCGCGTCCTTTATAATTTAGCGTGCCGGCGAACCTGACCATCGGTTCGCTGAGGCGGTGGCAATCGGGCCACGAGCCGGATACGAAATGAAAGGAGGGACGTCTAGGTAATGGCATATAGCCGTATGAGAGGTGTCTCGACTTAGGCGAGATCCCCCTAAAAAAACTTCCCAGCGATGAGATTCGTCTCAACGCCATGGAGTTAAAAATGCGGGGTGCTCTCCGACCTAGTGTCTGAGACACCTCCTGGCGGGTGGCATCACTCGGATAGGCAACACAAGCCTGTCCCGGTGGTGCCACCCGCCTCTTTTTTGTTTCCACTGTTTCCTCCGATTTCCCTGTTAGCCTTAGTCGAAACGTATTCAACACCACGCAGGTTGAACCTATGTCCCCTATGATGTTCGGCTTTGGCAGTCAGCGCCGACGCATGCTCGAAGGCGAGCTCCAACGCTTCGCTGAAGAAATGCCGCAACTTGGAATGACCCGAATGATCCTTGTCGGAGATCTCGTCAGCGGCGAACCAACCAAACCCGACACGACTCTAGAGTTGATCGTGGTTCAGGAAACTGACGAACCGTTCCACCGACGGTCCGATTTCTGGGTCACGCACCTGCGTCCTTCCGTCGGTACAACCTTCCACGTCTATACCGAAACGGAATTCTTAGAATTGGCGGAATCGGACCCAATGCTGATTCGGGCGCAGCAATACGGCGACCCTCTTTACTGAGCCTCGTTAACCAGTCGCCAACCCACTCAAACCCCAACCTTCAGGGACCGCCATGACCGATTACTCCTCGCTGAAAATTGTGCCGCGCAG
>JAAXHR010000032.1 GCA_012270805.1 Dehalococcoidia bacterium | reverse complement strand
AAGCCTTTGTCGTGGAGGACGTTGTAGGGGACGTTGTTGTCTAGCACGTATTGGCGGATCATCTCCACGGTCCAGTTGGCCATCGGATTGATCTTGTAGGCGTCGTGCGCGAGGTCTTTTTCGACGATGTCGATTTCGGACCGCTTCATGCCTTGGTCGCGTCGGAGTCCGGTGATCCATGCGTCGGTTTCGCTGAGGGCTTTGTTGAGGGGGTTGACTTTACGGATTTCGCAGCAGAGTTTGCGGTTTTGGACGCCCTTGTAGAAGAGGTTCATGCCGTGCTGGCGGATCATGCGACCGACTTCTCGGATGTCGGGGTAGTGCACCTCAACCTCGGTGTTGTAGTGGCCGGCGATGCGGTCCATGAGATCGTAGGTCTCTTCGAATAGGCGCATGGTGTCGAGGGTTGCGAGGCGAGCTTTGGGGTTGACCTTCCAGTACATGTCGAAGATGGCCATGCCGTCGATGGCGAAGGATGACATCTGGATGCAACGGTCGCCGAAGTTGTCGTCTGCCCAGCGGAGGATCTCGGAGGGGTGAGCCTGATCGAGTTCGCCGTTAATCGCCGCAAGCTGATCATCGGAGAACCTGTCGAGGACACGTGGCTCGACGGTTTCGTGCTCGACATGCTCGAAGGTCAAGTTCTCAGTCTTGAGGATGGTCAATTGGTTTTCTCCGCCGTGGGATACAGTTTTCGCCTGTTTGCGGGGCCTTCGTGGGCAAAAAAAGACCCCTGCCATTCGGTTCGCAGGGGTATTGGAGCCGGATCGCGTTGCCGCGAAGGTCCGACCGTGAGATAGAACGTGCAACTAACCCCTGCTAGGGGCTGCTACAAGGACACTCAACGGTTCGGGACCGCCCGGACAGGGAAGACATTCCACACGCCATTATATCTCGCCGAACTATTGCGTGTATTCGTCTGATGCGCGGTTCGGGATTAGAATGGTCTTAACCTGAGTTAAGTTTGGCGCAAAGGCCGAATGGAGAGGATCTCGTCGATGGCAACGATGACGGAAGCAACGATTAGCGGTGAGCGAATGGAGGAGTTGCAGAGCATCGCGGGCGATCATCTCTTCATGCATGCTCAGCAGGTTGAGGACTGGCGCGGCAATCTGAAGATCTTCGTGAAGGGCGAAGGCGCGTGGGTGGAGGACATTGAGGGCAACCGTTTGATCGATGCCATGGGTGGGCTTTGGTACAAGGCTGCGGGCTACGGCCGGGTTGCGATCGCGGATGCGATGTACGAGCAGTTGACAGGCATCGAGACGCCGCCAGCGAACTCTGCGACGCCATCGCAGATCGAATTGGCTGGCAGGATCGCGGATCTGTATCACGACAAGGATGCGCGGACGTTTTTCCTGTCTGGTGGTTCAGAGGCGGTGGAGACGGCGGTGAAGATGGCGAAGAAGTACCAGTCGTTGACGGGCAAGGCGGGGGCGTTCAAGGTGATATCGCGTCGGTACTCATATCACGGAGCGACGGCGATGGCGGTGAGTTTGGGACGGAGCCCGGCGGCTGACCCTTGCGGTCCGGAGATGCCAGGTGCGATTCACGTTACAAATTGGGATTCGTATCGACTGCCGTTCCACGGCGATCCAGTGGACGTGGCGATTCGATGCGCGAACGAGTTTGAGATTGCGATCAAGCACAACGGCCCGGAGTCAGTAGCGGCGATGATTGCGGAGCCGATATCGGCGGCGGCAGGAATACACATTCCGCCAGCGGAGTATTGGCAGCGGTTGCGTGAGATTGCCGATGAGTACCACGTGGTGTTGATCGCCGACGAGGTGATCACGGGGTTCGGTCGCACTGGCGAGTATTTCGCGCCGATGAACTGGGATGTGGAGCCGGATATCACGACGGTTGCCAAGTCGTTGACGAGTGGTTACTCGCCGTTGGGTGCGGCGATAGCGACGAAGAAGATCGCGGATGCGTTCCTTGGCGGCCCTGGCGAAACGTTCAGACACTTGGTCACGTTCGGCGGGCATCCGGTTAGCGCGGCCGCGGCGTTGGCTAACTTGGACATCTTCGAAGAGGAAGATTTGACGGGCAACAGCCGACGGATGGGCGACTATCTGTACGACGAGTTGCAACGATTGAGGGACCACGAGATCGTGGGTGATGTGCGAGGCGGGTTGGGTTTGTTGGCGGCGGTCGAGTTGGTACAGGATCGAGAGGACAAGACACCGTTCCCGGCCAGCACAGGATTGGCAAGTCGATTGCCGAAGATTCTGTTCGACAACGGCGTGGTGTCATTCCGGGCTGGCGATGTGATTGCGTTGTGTCCGCCACTGGTGGTCGACAAGGACGAGGTCGATTTCATCGTCGACGCAGTTGACCGTTCGCTGACGACACTTAGCGACGACTTGGGGCTGGCTTGACCGCGGCCCTGTTGGAATCCCGTTGGAGTTTTGCGCCAGCGGTCGATATCTGATATTGTGCATACACACGCGATGCGCGATATCCTTACGCGCGCGCTGGTCTTGCATGTGAGACAACAAGAGCAAGACGAGCATATGCTTCCACACGACGACGAGCGTTACATTTGAAGCTCACCCTGATGAGCATCTGAAAGAAGCTAGGGAGACGTATCGATATGGCAGAAATGACAACGGCTGCAGCCCAAGAGCGTGAGCACATGCTTGAAGATGCCGCGGAGGTTGACAGCGACGGCTTCGGCCCGTCGGCTGCGACATCCGAGGTCGTGTTGGATGTAAACAACTTGCAGACACACTTCGCGACGCGCTGGGGGACGGTCAAGGCGGTTGACGGCGTGACCTACAGCGTTCGGCGTGGTGAGACATTGGGTGTAGTGGGCGAATCCGGGTCTGGCAAGTCGGTTACGGCGTTGTCGATCATGCGGCTTGTCCCTTCGCCTCCTGGGCATATTGTCGGTGGCGAGGTGGTATTGAATGGTCGCAACCTGTTGGAGCTTTCTGAACGCGAGATGACAGAGATCCGCGGCGGTGAAGTGTCGATGATTTTGCAGGACCCGATGACGGCATTGAACCCGGTTTTCACGGTTGAGAACCAAGTAGGCGAGGCGATTCGGATCCACCAGAAGTTGCGAGGCAGGGAGCTTTGGGACTCGATTGTCGACGCTCTCAGAAAGGTGCGTATCCCGGCACCTGAGACGCGTGCGAAAGACTATCCGCATCAGTTGTCAGGTGGAATGCGGCAGCGCGTGGTCGGTGCTATCGGTATTTCGACTAGTCCGGACGTGATCATTGCCGACGAGCCTACGACATCGCTTGACGTGACGATTCAGGCGGCATACCTGAGGTTGCTGCGCCAGATTCAACGCGAAGCTGGAGTTGGCATCATCTTCATTACGCACGACTTCGGTATCGTGGCTAAGATGTGTGACCGGGTTGCGGTGATGTATGCGGGCAGGATCGTGGAGTCTGCGGACGTTAGAACGATCTTCAACAACCCGTTGCACGAATACACAAAGGCGTTGATCAACTCTGTGCCCAAACTGGAGGAAAAGACGGGTCGGTTGCCACAGATTGAGGGTCAACCTCCGTTGCTCTACAACCTGCCGGAGGGCGATGCTTTTGCGCCTCGGTCACCGTTGGAGTATGACGAAGAAGATGCGAACATCCGGCCTGAGCTGGTTGAGGTTTCGCCCGGTCACATGGTGCAGATGTCGCGGGCTTCGGTAGCAGAATTTGACAATTACAAGCACCTCGTTTCGTACGGTTGATTCCGGTTTCCGCTGGAATGACGGACTGAGCAGACATTCGAAGTAATCGGTTCGAGAGGAAATCAATAGATGGCGACAGAGACAACTACCCCAGTCGAGATCCCGGATGCCCCGGGGGCGTCGAATCCGTCGGATTCGATATTGCAGGTTCGACACCTGCGTAAGTGGTTCGACGTTGGCGGACGCTTCCTCGGTATCGGTCAGCGAAGCTGGCTGAAGGCGATCGACGATGTCAGCTTTGACGTGCGTGAGGGCAGGACATTCGGCCTCGTCGGTGAGTCGGGTTGCGGCAAGACCACAACACTGAAGGTGATTCTGGGATTGGAAGAGCCGACTGAGGGGAACATTTTCTGGCAGGGCGAAGATGTCTCAACGATGACGCGTGCGGGACGGCGTGAATTCCGACGTTCAGTGCAGGCTGTGTTCCAGGACCCTTGGTCATCGCTGAACCCGCGTATGAGGGTTCAGGCGATTGTGGGCGAGCCGCTTGAGATTGCGACTACGATGACGCGGCAGGATATCCGCGACCGCGTCGGCGATCTGCTGGTCGAGGTGGGATTGAACCCGTATCAGATGAACCTGTATCCACACGAGTTCTCAGGTGGTCAGAGGCAACGTATCGGGATTGCACGCGCGTTGGCGTTGAACCCGAAGCTGATCTGCTTGGACGAGCCAGTGTCGGCACTTGACGTGTCGATTCGCGCGCAGATCATGAACCTGCTCGTCGATTTGCAGAACGAGCACGGATTGGCATATCTGTTGGTGGCGCACAACTTGGCTACGGTTCGGTACATGTGTCACGAGATGGCGGTGATGTATCTCGGTGTCGTGCAGGAGATGGGTGACACCGAGGCGATCTTCAACAACCCGTTGCACCTCTACACGAACGCGTTGATTTCCGCAGCCTTGCCGTCGCACCCGGACATCACACGGGACGAGATCATCCTCCCGGGCGAGGTTGTGTCCCCGATCGACCCGCCGCCGGGCGACGTGTTCATGACCCGTACTCCGATCGAGGTTGACCAATCGCACCAATGGGCTATGGAGAGACCGCCGTTGGTTGAGAGGGAACCGGACCACTGGGTGGTTGACACTCCGTGGAGCCTGGCGACTGATGAAGCGTTGCAGGCTTCGATCTACGACGAAGAGGCGGAGATCCGGGCGAGCGAAGAGGAGCGACAACGACTGGCGGCCAGCAACT